>JAIPDU010000036.1 GCA_021737525.1 Desulfohalobiaceae bacterium
CTTCGGGAATGGAAGGAAATGCTGCAGACCATCCGGGAGCAGGAGGAGAAGTTCAAGGGAATTGCCTCCTCCGCCCTGGACGGGGTCATCATGATGGATGATCAGGGCCGGATCTCCTACTGGAATCCGGCAGCGGAGAAGATACTCGGCTACACCGCACAGGAGGCCATGGATCGCGATCTGCACCAATTGCTCGCTCCACGGCGCTATCACCAGGCCTTTCGGAAGAGCTTTCCTCATTTCCAGCGCAAGGGAAAAGGTGATATGATAGACCACTCCTACGAGCTCCGTGCCCTGCACAAGAACGGCTCGGAGCTTCCAGTGGAGGTCTCCCTCTCGGCCCTCAAGCTCAAGGGTGCCTGGCACTCCGTGGGAATCGTCAGAGACATCAGCGATCGGAAGATCATGGAGGAAAAGCTCCAGAATATGGCAAACACGGATCAACTCACCGGGGCGTACAACCGCCACAAGTTCCTGGAGTGCCTGGATTACGAGATAAGCCGCGTCCAGCGAAAGAACGACCCGCTTTCCCTTTTGATGCTGGATATCGACCACTTCAAGCGGATCAATGACAGCCACGGCCACAACACCGGGGATGCCATTCTCAAGGAGCTCGTTCATGTTGTCCGGAACAATCTCCGCGAGGTGGACATACTAACCCGCTGGGGCGGGGAGGAATTCCTTGTTTTGGCCCCGGACACGAACAAGCTTGCCGCGGCCACCTTGGCGGAAAGACTGAGACGGGAAGTGAAAGGGCACGATTTCCCCGAGGGGGTCGAGGTGACCATCAGCCTGGGGATCGCGCAATACAGCCGGAATGAGCCCGTGGAGGAGCTCATCAGCCGGGCGGATGAGCGAATGTACCTGGCCAAGCAGAGCGGACGGAACAGAGTGAAATAACCGGGAAACCACTTATGCAGCCAAAGTCCAGCCCCCGCCCTTCCTTGCCAGCGCGTTTCCCTCTTGCCTTGGCCGTTCTTGTTTTCATAGGGTTCATGGTCTTTGTGGCTCCCCCATCCGTTTCCGCGCAGCAGGACGGCCCGGAAACCCGGGTCGGCCAGGATGCCGAAAAGCCCTCTTCCATCTCCCCGGAGGAAATAAAGCGCGCAATCCGGATCCTGGAGAATGACGCGGAGCAAAAGGATCTGTTGCGGGACCTGAAAGCCTTGGCTGCGGCGGATGCCTCCTCGAGTTCCTCTGCCCCGTCCAGTGAGCCGAGCGGCTGGAGCTGGCGGACGCCTGCATCCTGGTTCAGCTCCGGAACCAAGAAGCTGCAGAGCATGCTCGGCTCGAGGGAGGGCCGAATCCTGCTGCTGCAGCGGTTTGCCCTGAGCGTGGCCCTTTTCCTTCTCGCCGCGGGAGGTTGGCGTTTTCTGGGGCGCAAACTGGCCAGGTCCCGGATTACCAGCCGCACGACTCTCGCCCTGATCAAGCTCCTCTCCGCCGCACTGGTCCTCTTTTTCCTGCTCCTCATCTGGGGCGTGGACATTTCGGCTCTGGCAAGCAGTCCTGTGGCAAAACGCCTCTTCAGGTCCGCCCTGGTTATCCTGCTCGTGATCGCTCTGGGGACCGCTGTCTGGGAATTCTTCAACGCCTATATACGGAAGCAATACGAACGACTGGACAGCGCCGCCATGTCCGAGAGGAGGCTGCAGACCCTTCTGCCCCTGCTGCGCAATGTGGCCCGGATCGTGATCATCATGGTCTGTCTGCTCATTATCCTGTCCGAGCTGGGCCTCAACATCGCCCCTCTCCTGGCCGGAGCGGGAATCATCGGACTGGCGGTGGGCTTCGGGGCCCAGACCCTGGTCAAGGACCTGATCAACGGGTTCCTCGTGCTCGCGGAAAACGCCATCAATGTAGGGGACTGGGTGATCCTGGGGGGACACGACGGCCAGGTGGAGAGCCTGAGCATCCGCAATGTCCGTGTCCGGGACATCTACGGCAACGTGAACATCGTGCCCTGGAGCAGCGTGGAGACGGTGGTCAACCAGACCATGGGCCACGGCTGGGCCGTGGTTGAGCCCGGAGTGGCCTACAGGGAGAATATCGACGAGGTCATCGGGGTGGTCAAGGAGGTGGCCGCGGAGATGCGGCGCGATCCCGCGCTTAATCAGGACATCCTCAGCGACCTCCAGATCCTCGGGCTCATCGAGCTGGGAGACTCCGCGGTGATTGTCCGGACCCGATTCAAGACCACGCCCTTTCGTCGCTGGTTCCTGGAGCGCGACTTCAGGCGCAGGCTCAAGAACCGCTTCGACGAGCTGGGCATCGAGATTCCCTACCCCCACAGCACTGTCTATTTCGGCGAGAACAAGCAGGGCCATGCCTCCCCTGCCCGTATCGAGGTGCTGCAACGCGGGGATCAAGGCGAGGATACCAATGGAGACACGGAATAGGTCCTTTTCGGCGGGCCATGGTGGTCGGTTTGATCATGAAGCCAGTGTCGGCGTGAGGTCATAGGCCATAAGCGGTGGAATCAGTCACGCTTTGTCCTAACTGGAAGACTGGGGGCGCCCTGTTAAAAGCTCCTGCAGCCGGGTGTTCCGCTGGATAGGCTTGTTATTGGCCAGGGCCATGCCCAGGGCCTTTTTCTGCCCCGCGAGGATACACATGTTTCTGGCCCGGGTCACGCCGGTGTAGACCAGGTTCCGCTGCAAAAGGACATAGTGCGCGGTGAGAAGCGGCATAACCACGGCCGGAAACTCGCACCCTTGAGCCTTGTGCACGGTGCAGGCGTAGGCCAGGACCAGCTCCTCCAGGTCCGGCAGCTCATAGACCAGGCTGCGATCCGGAAAATCAACAAGGATCCGGCCGTCCTCTTCCTCCACGGAGCGAATCATCCCCTGGTCCCCGTTGAACACCTCCTTGTCGTAGTTGTTCCGGATCTGCATCACCTTGTCCCCTTCCCGGAGGATGCGCTGTCCGGTCCGGAAGGGACGTCCATCCGGATTGAGCAGTTTCTGCAGCCTGCCGTTCATCTCCCGGACTCCGGCCCGGGCTTTGTACATGGGTGTGAGCACCTGAACGGCCATGGGCTCGAAACCGCTCTGGAAGACGAGCCGCTCCACAATACCCTCCAGTGCGGCGCCGGGGCTGCCGGCGGCCTCCCCTTCCAGATCCACCCAGGCGAAGTCCCCGGAGTCCACGGACAGGTTCAGGCCCTCCATGTCTCCATTCTTGATGGCGTGGGCGCTGCGGGTGATCCGCGAACCCTCGCCCTGCCGGTAGACGGTTTCCAGCTCGATAACCGAGGCGAAGCCGCTGGCGATGATGTCCCGGAGCACGTTGCCCTGCCCCACCGGCGGGAGCTGATGCACGTCCCCCACCAGGATGAGGCCCGCTGTACCGGGAAGGGCCGAGACGAGGGCCGTTGCCAGGAAGAGGTCCAGCATGGAGGCCTCGTCGCAGATGATGAGCCGTTCCGGGAGCGGATTGTCCTCATGCCTGGAGAAACCGTCGTGCGGGGAGTAGCCCAGGTGGCGGTGAATTGTCCGGGCCGCGTGCCCGGAGCTGTCCTCCAGGCGCTTGGCCGCCCTTCCCGTGGGGGCCACGAGTGCGATGTCCTCCTCCCGGGCGAGTCCGACACGTTGGGCAATGCTCAGAATGGCCCGGATAATCGTGGTCTTGCCCGTGCCGGGTCCGCCGGTGATCACGCATGACTGATTTTCCAGCGCGGACAGAACCGCATCGCGCTGCCTGGCATCGAGCTCCATGGCGTTTTCCGTCTCGAATTCGGCGAGCAACTCGTCCGCGGCATAGGGATCGTGCTCCCCGGAGAGGCCGCTCAAGTATTTGGCCAGCTTTTCCTCCGCCCAGTAGGTCCCGGGCGGGAAGATCCGCTCTCCTTCCCGGATCAGTCCGCCCTCGCCGCAAAGGGCATCCAGTGCCTCGGAGACCTCGTCATGCGGGACATCGAGCATGTCAGCGGCTTCCTCAACGAGCCGGGAGGCGGGCAAATAGCAGTGCCCCGCCCTTCGGATTCGATCCTGCAGGCAGTAGGCCAGCCCTGCCCGAAGACGGCTGGGATCACCGGGCGCGATCCCGGTTGATCCGGCGAGCCTGTCCGCGGTGGCGAATCCGATCCCCTCGATATCCCAGGCCAGGAGATAGGGGTCCTCTTCGATTTCCGCAACCGCCTGATCCGGATCATCCCAGTGGCTCAGGATCTTCTGGATGGTCAGAGGGCCGATGCCCCACTCCTGCAGCTTGGATACTGCCCGGCGCTTGCTTGAGTTCTCCCTCCAGGAGACCTTGATGCTCTCCAGTTTTTCCGACCCGATGCCCGGGACCTCCAAGAGGCGCTGCGGATTGTTGTCCAGGACCTCTGCGGTCCGCTCCCCGAAGCGCTGCACGATGCCTTGGGCAAGACTCTGCCCCACTCCCTTGATGAAACCGCTGGCCAGGAAGGTGGAAATATCCTCCGCTCCGGGCTCCGGTATGGCATAGGAAGCAATTCTGACCTGATCACCGTATTGGGGATGCTTCTCCCAGTTTCCCCATATGCGGAGCTCATCTCCCACACCGATTCCGCCGACATGCCCCTTGGCCACATAGGGGTCGCCCTCTTCCCCTGGATTGGCCCGAAAAATGGCAAAACCGCTTTCCGGAGCCTGGAAAATGATACGTTCCACAGTAACGCGTTCCTGTACATCGTAGTCCATTTTGGGCATGTTCCAATCCGTCTATTGTTTGAAGAAAGGAATAACAAGGGATCCATTCATGGAATATTGCCTTGCATATTTTTGCATTATTTGTGTTTGACAAAAGCAAACGAGTATAAAATCATGATATACAGCTAAAAGGCTGTTTCTCTGTTCGTAACTGGGACAGTGTGAATAGCAGTCAGTCTTTTACAGTGACGAAAACTGGTTTCAGCGAAACCACAAAAATGTCTGAATAGGAGGAGAAAGTATGGACGAATATGTTAAAGAGGCGCTTGATATCGTCAAAGCGCAAGCCGGTGTCCGGAACATGACCGAAGACGAGATCACCTCCATGGTCCAATCCGTGGCGGATCGTCTCCGAAATGTTGAGTCTCATGCCGAAGGGGAACAAGCGCAGGGACATCAGCAACCGGCTGTGGATCCCAAAAAAGCGATCCGGGAAAAATCCGTCATTTGCCTGGAATGCGGAAAGTCTTTCAAGATCCTTTCCAAGCGGCATTTGGCGACTCACGGTTTGACACCCCAGGAGTACAAGGAAAAATGGGGCTTTAAGAAAACCCAGACCTTGGTTGCCAAAGCCTTGTCCAGGCAGCGCAGAAAAAAGATGCAGGAAATCCAGCTCTGGAAAAAGCGAAAACAACAATAGGCAATCAACAACTCCCGGATTGGACAGCATCACGCATTTCAATCCGGGAGTTGTCCAAGTGCTGTCCCTTTGGGCCGCACGGATTGGGCCCTATCCAATCCATGATGGACACTGTATCCCTTGCGCTTCCAAACGCTAGGCGTGGGGAGTCGAGAAGGAAATATATCGATATGAGGTGTTGTCCGGCAACAGAGGCGGGAAGGAGGCACGGCTGGATCAAGGCTCCGGCCTGCGGACACATCACTGTGGACATGTCCGGCACGGCCATCGCCACTACGCCCGTGCCGGCCATGGTCAACGGAAATGGGGATGTCTCCTCCCCGGATCTCGAGGTCGAGGAAGAGCTGGATCAGGGCCTCAAGGGGGTCAATTACCTCTGCAAGTTCTGTCGCCGCATGATCACCACCTCCTCGGAGCGTATCGTGGTCAACGGCCAACATGTCCATATCTGTGCCAACCCCTACGGGCTGCTCTTTGAAGTGGGCTGTTTCGCTAGAGCGGTGGGATGCCAAAGCACCGGGACCCCGACCACTGAATTCACCTGGTTTCCCGGATACGCCTGGTCCATCGCCTTGTGCTCCAGTTGCGCCAACCACCTGGGATGGTATTACATGGGCCGGCCACCCTCCGAATTCTACGGGCTCATCCTGAGCCACCTCATCGAGGAATCCTCCGAGTCTTCATAGCAGCCTGTTGGAAAAGTCCTTATCAGACAGGGCGTTCAAAAATTTCAAGTGCAAGGCGCGAAAAAAGTTCAAGGTCGTAGCGTAGTCATCCTACGTGAGAGTTTGAACTTTTTGAAGCAACGCCGCAATTGGAAGATTTTCAACGCCCTGTTAGACCTACCCCCGCAGCAGTTCCCACTCCACCTCTTGCGGTACGAGCCAGGCCAGACTCTTGTTCCGGCGCAGCCTCTCCCGGATAAGGGTGCTGCTGATGTCCAGCCTGGGCATGTCGATGACCTGAAGCCTCGCGCCGCAGGCAAGCTCCCACAAGGGAGGATCTCGGGGAACGAGCCTCGCCAGGGGAAACCAGTCAGCCACAAAGGCTCGGATGGCCTCGAGGCTCTCCTCGCCGCGAGAGGCCACCAGCAGATGGGCCAGCTCCGGGATCAGCTCCCAGTTGTGCCACTGGGGAAGATGGAGGAATTCGTCCCCTCCCAGAACAAAGAAGATCGCGTCATTCGGGTGGAGCTCGCGGTATTCCCGCAGGGTGTCCACGGTGTAGGAAGGGCCCTCCCGTTTGCCCTCAAGGGGATTGAGATCGAACTGGGGCCGGTCCCTCAGGACCAATCGGAGATGACGGCAACGCTCGGAGAAGGCCAACAGCTCGAAGCTCTCCTTGTGCGGAGGTCTGGCGGCAGGGACGAGATCCAAGCGGTCCAGCCCGGCCTGTTCCACTGCCTCCACGGCAAGGCGCAGATGGGCGTTGTGCACCGGATTGAAGCTGCCCCCCAGAATGCCGATCCTTCTCTGCTCCATGATTAAGTAGCGCTCTCCTGGTCACCCATTAAAAGGCCCTGGGGCAGCGGTAAAGAAATGGAACCGCTGATCACGCAGATCTCCGCAGATAAAGAAACAGGATCAGCGCCAATCAGCGCAATCAGCGGTTAAACCTCTTCTGCCTCTGCCCCATAGATTCCGGGGCACCCATTAAAAGGCCCTAGGTGGTAAGCTTGTCGGGGCGGTTGTGCCTTAGCCCTCTTCCGTAATCCTGCCAACTTGACCCTTTTGGCCTATCCCCTGATCTGCCCCTCGCCGAAGAGGACGAACTTGGTGCTGGTCAGCTCCCTGATCCCCATGGGGCCGTAGGCGTGCAGCTTGGAGGTGCTGATCCCGATTTCCGCTCCCAGCCCGAGCTGGCCACCGTCATTGAACCGGGTGGAGGCGTTGATCAGGGTCAGGGAGGCGTCCACTTCCCGGATAAAGCGCATGGCCCGTTCGTGGTCCCGGGTCAGGATGCCCTCGGTATGATTGGACCCGTGCTCCGCGATGTGTTCCTGGGCCTCGTCCTGTCCGGAGACCACCTTGACCGCGAGAATCAGATCCAGGAACTCGTACCCGAAGTCCTCTTTGTTCGCCGGCTGCGCTGTACCGCCCATAAGGGACAAGGCCTTTTCCTCCGCCCGGAAGGCGACTCCGTGCTGCCCCAGCCTCTGCTCCAGGGCCGGGAGGAACTCGCCGGCAACATCCTCGTGCACCAAAAGGCACTCCACTGCGTTGCAGACCCCGGGTTTCTGCACCTTGGCGTTCTCCACTATGTCCAGGGCCTGTTCCAGATCCGCGGAACGGTCCACGTAGATGTGACACACCCCTTTGTAGTGCTTGAGAACCGGCATGCGGGCCTGCTCCATGACCGCACGGATCAGCCCTTCGCCGCCCCGGGGGATGACCACGTCGATATACTCCTCCTGATGCAACAGTGCCTGGACCGCTTCCCTCTCCGTGGTGGGCACCAGACAGAGGGCCTCTCCTGGAAGGCCGCTATCCCGCAGGGCCCTGGAGAACAAGTCGGCCAGGACCCGATTGGAGCGCTGGGCCTCGGAGCCGCCGCGCAGGATGGTGCCGTTGCCGGCCTTGATGCAGAGGATTCCCGCTTCAACGGTCACATTGGGCCGGGATTCGTAGATCATGGCCACCACACCCAGGGGGATGACCATGCGGCCCACGAGCATGCCGCCCTGCCGCTTCCACATGGAGTCGATGCTGCCCACCGGGTCCTCCATCCGGGCGACTTCCCGGCAGGACTGGATCATGGCACCGACCTCCTTGTCCCCCAGACGGAGACGGTCCAGCATGGCCCCTGCCATGCCTGATGCCTCCGCTGCTCGGAGATCCTCGGCATTGGCCTCGAATATGGATTCCTTTTCCTGCTGCAGCAATTCCGCCAAGCGATCCAGGGCCCGGCTCCGGGCTTCCCCCGAGGCGCTGACCAGCTTCCGCGAGGCCGCCTTGGTTTCACGGGCCAGATCGGTCATCTGCTTAGCGATATCCGTCATATTTCGCTCCTTTGCTCGGTATTGGGCGTAACTCGTGAATGGTGCCTTGTAACTTGTCTTGCCTGATCTGAAAAGCAACCCCGATAAAAAAAAGAGTTTTGGCGCGCCATGGCCAGATTCGCGTCACCTTGAGCCCTGTTCGACAGTATGCATCTCCCCGGGCTCGGGAAGAAAGGCCGAAATATCCTCGAAACCATCCAGCCATTCCTTCAGTTCCTCGCCGTATCGCCTGCGCTCCTCCCGCTGCAGGTGGACCAGGGCCAGGGAGCTTGCTCCGGTGCGGCGGGCAAGGTCAAGGCATTCGGGGACGGTGGCGTGGCCCGGTATCCTGTCCTGGCCCGCGGTGTAGGCCTCGTGGATCATCAGACCGCAGTCCCGGGCCATGTCCTCGCTTTCCGCGGAAGCCGGCCCGTCTCCGCTGTAATAGAGGGAGGCACCGTCATTTTCCAGGCGCAGGGCAAGGTTTCTGCGGGAATGAAGAGTCTGTGCCGCCGTCCAGGTCAAATCGAGGAAATGCGCGGATTGTCCGGATCCAAGCTCCTTCACCTCCAGCTTGAACCCCAGCTTCGCCTCCAGGCCGGGATAGGCCAGCTCCGCGATTTGTCGGATCCGATCCGTAATGCCCTCCTGTCCGGCAAAGATCAACTTGCGTCGCCTTCCCGACTCCCACATACGGAGTAGAACCAGGGGCAGGCCGAAGATGTGATCCCCGTGGAAATGGGAGATCCAAACCGCGTCCAGGGCCTCCGGGTCCGGCAGGGAGGCGAAGAGGGGCGGCGGGGCGGTGAATCCGCAGTCCAGAAGGATGCGCCTGGGGGGATCGCCCTCGCAGCGCACGAGCACCGAGGTGTTGGGCAGCGTTTCGTCGCAGGCCTCCCCTACCCCCAAAAATTCGGCTTGCATACAGGGCCTCGTTTCACTATATTCGGCTTGGCTCGCTCGGGAAAGGAAGGGATCACGATCTTCCCTATGATGAGAGAAATAATCTTGCTGGCCGCTACCTCGCCCTTTCTACTACACAAGGCTTTCGGGGATCAAGGTTGACCGGCTGCTGAAACCCGTTGGACCGGAAAAGACCATGAAACAGGTATCCACGGGCTCAAAACGTCCCAATCAATTTGAGCTTCGAGCTTTGAACCGCACAACTGTCGAACTCTTAACCTTGAACGTTGGTAACTATTCACCAACTCCCTGATTAGGATAAGCCTACCCGGGGTAGGCTCACAGTTCCGCAAGGTGCTGAACAGTTACGAACGTTGAACGTTGAACCTTGAACGTTGAATGGAAACGAGGAGTGTTTCATGAGCACGGAAAACGGATCCGAACAGCCCGAGCGCGGTACAGCGCAACGCCTGCAGGACGAGATCTCCAGCGAGGTTGCTCCCGCGGTCAGGGCTGTAACGGAAAATATCAAGCTCATTGGCCTGGTCTTGGGGGCCATCGTGCTTATCGCCGCGGGCATCTCCGGATATAAGTACTATCGGCAGTACACCCTGGAAACAGGCCAGGAGCGAGTCGAGAGCATCCTTTCCCTGGAGTCCCAGGAGGAACGGATGCAGGCCATCGAGGACTATCTGCCCCAGGCCCCGCAGCGTTTCAAGCAGGGCCTCAGGCTAGAGCTCGCGGATCTAGCCATGAAGCAGCAGCGCTTTGAGCGAGCTGCCCAGGTCTGGGCCGAAACAGCGCAGAATAGCCAGAAGGAGGAGATCCGCAGCGTCGCCCGGCTGGGCCGGGCCAAGGCCCTGCTGCAGGCGGGACGGAGCGAGAAGGCCCTGGCTCTCCTGCAGGACCTGGCGGAGAACGCGCCGGAAGCATTCCAGAGGAGCGTCTATTTTGAGCTTGCAGCTGCAGCCGAGTCCGAGGGTGAATGGGAACAGGCCCTTGCGGCGTATAAGCACCTCAAGTCCCAGACCGAGCTCGGCGGCGAGCGCGGGAGCTACTTCCAGTACAAGATTTCCCGTCTCAGGAACAAAATAGACAATCAGGCATCCCGGAAAGAGCAAACGGAAAAGGAATCCCCCTCATGAG
>JAIPDU010000037.1 GCA_021737525.1 Desulfohalobiaceae bacterium
CCCAGCTCAAGCGGCCCCGCCTGCCTTCGCTTTTTTGTTGTATTTCAAAAAGTTAGGCCCATTGTCATATAAAAAGAGAGCTTAGTCAGGGGCAGCCCGGCAATCTACCGGGACGCGGCAAGGAGCTCGAGGATGGAGCGCATGAAGTCCGGCAGATCGTCCGGCTTGCGACTGGTCACCAGGTTGCCGTCCGTGACCGCCTCCTTGTCCTCCCACCTGGCCCCGGCATGCACCAGATCGTCCTTGATGGCGAAAAATGACGTGACCCGCCGTCCCTTCAGGATCCCCGCGGAAGCCAGCATCCATCCCGCATGGCAGATCGCGGCCACCACTTTATCCTTGTCGTGCATTTTCCGCACCAGATCGACCATGCTGCGATGGCGCCGCATATGGTCCGGAGCGTACCCTCCGGGGATGATCAGAACGTCCCACTCCCCCGGCTCCACATCCCTCGCCGCCAGCCCGGACGTGGCCTTCGTCCCCGACTTACCCTGGTAGGTCCTGCCCTCCTCCGGCCCGACGATCCGCGTCTCCGCACCCGCCTCAAGGAGGCGGTAGTAGGGATAGATCAGCTCGTGGTCCTCGAAAAGATTCTCCACCAGAACAATTGCCCTTTTGTCCGTAATCCGCATATCAACCCCCTTGTTCCCTGAAAGGTTGCATCGCGTTGCCTCCCTTAGCCCGGATTTACGTTAGGCATGCCTAACTTAAATCCGGGCTAGCAGGACAGAAGGGGAACAGGACACGACCCAGGCACTCCAGGGACTGATTCCTGTATGTCCGTCGATGACAAGGGCGGCCCGGAGGGCCGTCCTTGTTCTGTCCGTAATCCACGCGAAGAGCCTCGCGGAATGCCGACAACCGACTACTCCTGCGCGGAAGGGACGGCTCCACGCTCCGCGCGATTCATGCCCGCGTCAACCAGTATCGCGAAAAGCCCGGACAGCACGGCCCCTTGCAGGATAAAGGCGGGGTTGTCGCTGTTGAGTCCTGCAATAATCGGAACTCCCAGGCCCCCGGCGCCGATTGTCGCCCCTATGGTTGCGGTGCCGATATTAATGACCACGGATGTTCGAATCCCGGCCATGATGACATGGAGCGCCAGGGGAACCTCCACCCGGAACAGTGTCTGCACGGCGGTTAGGCCCATGCCCTGCGCGGCTTCGTGGATCTCGGGCCCCACGGATTCCAGGCCGGAGATCGTATTGCGCACAATGGGCAATAACCCGTAGAGAAAGAGAGCGATGATCGTCGGCTTGTAACCGAAGCCCACCATGGGGACGGAGACGGCGAGAACCGCTACCGGAGGGAAGGTCTGCCCCATGGAGACCAGGCTGTTGACCACGGGAAGAAATTCCCTGCCCCGGCTGCGGGTAACAAACACGCCCAGCCCGGTGCCCACGAGCGTGGCCAAGGTGCTGGAGACAGCCACCATGTTCGCGTGCTGCACTACGAGCTCCCACAACGGGGCGCGGCTGTAGACCAGGTTCTCCAGATGGGGGAACGCCGGACGTAAAAGGATCTCCCACACTGAAGTGCTGCTGATGAGCAGACCAAACAGGGCCGGGAGGAGTATGAGCTTCCCCAGGGATTGAGCCTGCTTGACGGACATGGATCAGACACCGAGCAAATCGAGGAGCCTGAGCTCCCCCTGGATTCGGCCGTTTTCATCACGCACGGGAAGGCGCTGTCTCCCGTGCTGAAGGAGGAGGGCCAGGGCCAGTCGCAGATCCGACCCCGAATCGAGCACAGGACCAGGGTCTTCTTCCCCGGATTTTCCATGCGGCGAGGATATAGCATTCGGATTGCCTGAAGCGCTGAAACAATCGGACGCAGGGACATCACTTCCTTCCACGCCGCGGAATGAGCTGTCTGACCCGGATGCTGCGCGCATGGCATCCTGCACACGAAGCCGGGAGAGACGCTTCAGCGAACGCTCCGAGCCGATGAATCGCTCCACGAAATCATTCCGAGGCAGGGAGAGCATCCGTTCCGGTGAATCCGCCTGAACGATGCGACCGTCCTGCATCAATCCGATTCTGGATGCGAGCCGGACCGCCTCGTCCACATCATGGGTCACGAATACCACGGTTTTGTGCAGCTCGCTCTGGATTCTCAGGAATTGTCGCTGCAGATTGGCCCTGCTAATGGGATCCAGGGCCCCGAAGGGCTCGTCCATGAGCAGGATATCCGGATCCCCTGCAAGGGCCCGGGCCACACCTATTCGCTGGGCCTGTCCCCCGGAGAGCTCACGGGGATACTTGTCCTTGAATCTGTCCGGGGGCATGTCGAAAAGCTCCAAGAGCTCCATAGCCCTGGATTTTGCCCGTCCACGCTCCCATTTGAACAGCCTGGGCACGACACAGATATTCTCCATAACGGTCATGTGGGGAAACAGACCGATGCTCTGGATGACATACCCCATGGACCGCCTGAGCTCATGGGGTTTGAGCTCCGTGATACCGCGACCGCCCACACGGATGGACCCGCTAGTGGTCTCGATCATGCGGTTGATCATTTTCAGGGTCGTGGTCTTGCCGCACCCGGAAGGCCCTATGAGACAGCACAGCTCTCCCTCCTCCACAACAAGGCTGAAGTCGAGAACGGCCGGGGTGTCTCCAAAGAATTTGTTCACCTGTTGCAACTCGATCATCGTAGCCCCCTCGGTGTCGCAAGACGGATCAGGAGCTGAAAGAGGGCATCCACCCCCACGGCCAGAAGGATGGTGGGGACAGCCCCGAGCATGATCAGATCCAGGGCGGACTGCCCCAGCCCCTGAAAAATGAACACCCCCAAGCCCCCCGCTCCGATGAGCGCTGCCACGGCTGTATTGCCCACATTCTGCACGCAGGCGATGCGCAGGCCGCTGAGGAGAATGGGCAAGGCCCTGGGCAGCTCTACGAGGAAAAGAAGCTGTACGCGGTTCATGCCCATTCCTCTGCCCGCCTCCGCAAGCTCCGGCTCCACTGCCGCAAACCCCGCATAGGTATTGCGCACGATGGGGAGCATGGCGTACAGGGTAAGCGCGATAATTGCCGGTGTCCAGCCGATCCCTCGGAGACCCAGTTCCTTGAGAAGAGGCACGGCGGTGATCAACATGGCCAGGGGGGCGATGAGCAGGCCGAAAAGGGCCAGGCTGGGGATGGTTTGCACAATATTGAGGATATAAAAGGTCTTGTCCCGCAACCACGCTCTTCGGAACACGATAAAACCCAGGGGAACACCGGCCAGGGTGCTGAGGCCCACGGAAAGCCCCGTGATCCACAAATGGTTGACGAGCTCCGAGACAAAGCGTTCCCGGCGCTGGATCAGCTCGGTGACCAGGGACAAGTCCTTAAGCTGCCCCGAGGCCAGGACCCACAGGGCGAGGGCGGCACCTACCCCGAGAGGGATATATACGCCCCGTCCGCTCCCTGTCCGGGAGTACAGGGCGACCAGGAGGATGAAAAAAGCAATGAGACTGATCCAGACTCCCGGCCCCATGGAGACCCTGGCATAGGGCTGAGCCTGGGAGAGGATTTCAGTGGCGGACTCGCCCACGATAAAAAGCAGACAGGACGGCGCGAGCGCCGCTGGAACGAGCTCGAGCGTCCGGATTCGCTCACTTCCGGCGAAGGAACGAAGCAGGAAATAGCCCCAGAAGAGGATCAGTCCCAGCCAGGCAGGCCAGGGCACGGCTTGAAACAGGGAAAGGCCCTCTCCGGGCGCAATGCGGTTGGCCCGAAAGATGAGGAATGCGAAGGGCCAGAGGACGGTCAAACCCAGAATGCTTCCCAGGAACAGGACTTTGGAGCGGAGGCGCGGAAGCACGGGCATGGCGTCTAGGAGGGTTCCGGATTTCCACACCCGGTCCTGAGGTGGCTTGATTTCCGGGAAAAAGGAGGTTGGAGCTTCATGGGACGCAACGTCTCTCCTCCGGGGCTATTCGCGCCGCTTTCCCCGTTTCCGGGGTGTCGAGGCCGGTGGAGCACGGAGGACGCTCAGGAGGAGCTTTCCGCCCCCAGCATTCCCTGCTCTTGAAGATATTGCCTGGCCACTTCCTCTGCTGGACGGCCCTCCACTGCAATCCGGGAATTGAGTTTTTGCAGGGTCTCCCGGTCCAGGGTGCGGAACAAGGGAGCCAGGATGGAGGGGATCTCGGGATATCTCTGCTTGACCTCCTGCCGGATGAGCGGAGCAGGCTGATACACGGGCTGGATATTCTTTGTGTCCTCCAAAACCCGGAGATCGAGGGCGGAAAGCGAGCCATCGGTCCCGAAGGCCATGGCGAAATTGACACCGCTCGTGCCTCGTGCGGCCGCCTGTTCCGTCTGGGAGGTGTTGCATCCGGAAAAGACGAGGAGTTGCTCCTCCTGCAGGGAAAAGCTGTACGCCTCCTGAAATGCGGGCAGAACGTCCTCCCTATTGACGAACTCCTCGCAACAGGCCAGCTTGACTCGTCCCCCGCTATTGACGAATTCAGCAAAGTCCTCCAGCGTTGTCAGATCGTGTCTCCGGGCCAGTTCCCTACGAACGGCAATGGCCCAGGTGTTGTTGGCCGGTGCCGGCTGGAGCCAAAGGAGATCGTTCTCTTCCCGATCAAGCTCCTTGACCCTGGCATAGGCCCTATCCGCATCCCTCCACACTTCGCTCTCCACGGAGTCGAAAAAGAACGCTCCGTTGCCGGTATACTCCGGGTAAAGGTCCAGTTGGCCGGACTTGATTGCCTTGCGGACGATAGGCGTGGTCCCGAACTCGGTCTGGTTCTCGACATCCAGGCCGCGGGAGCGAAGGAGCAAAAGCATCATTTGCCCCAACAGGGCTCCCTCGGTGTCGATCTTGGATCCGACGACCACGGGCTGTCGCTCTTCGGCCTGCCCCTTGGCAAGAACCGGCAGGAGAAGGAAGGCTACCACAACAAGGACAAAGATGCGACGCATTATGCACATGGTCCACAAATCCTTTGGGCTCGCATGTTGGACAAGCTACAGGGCCACCCTATGAGGCGATTGGAACATATATAACTGTAGCAAGTAACAAGGAGTGCAGCAACCTCTGGGGGAATGCGTACGCTCCTCCCAGCGCGCAGGCCTTCAAAAAGCGGAAGGAAGCGGCAAATCAGGGATGTTCTGCCGAACAGGATCCGGATTCCCCGCTTTCAGACTATCTTATGAGGGAGGCTGATTCCGCCTTATTGGTGAGCTTTCATATGGCGGGATGGGGGCAACGGGCACGGATAACCGCGAATAAAGGACCGCAAGGCTGGACAAACGCCACTGTCCTTCACGAATAGCGGCCTGTTTTTTTATACAACCTTCATTCCCGGACTGCCCCTGGAACAGCCAAGCAGGAAAATGCTAGCGAGGCGAGTCAAGGGATGCGCTGACGATCCTCGCCGTATCTCAATATAATTCAAAGTGTTAGAAACATTTTCATACAAAAAAACACGAGCAACCGGAAAAAACCGCGAACCAGGTATTGCGGCAAAGCCCTACAATCCGGCTGAACGCTCTTGTGTGTCCTGCTCCGAAGAATCCTCAGTGGGCACGTTCTCCAGGTCCACGCCTTCCTCCTCCGATGGCTCGGACTGCACGCTCTCCAGGTCAAGGAGACTCTCATCCTTGGACCCGGACTGCACTGCCTCCTTCTTCTTCCAGGAACCGAAGCGGCCCTTGGGCTCATGCTCCTCGAGGGCGCCGTCCTTTTCCGCCATTCGGCACTGGCCGTTGAGGCATCCGCCTGTCACCACGGTCAGGGATTTCGTTGCCACATCGCCTTTCACCCGTCCGGTGGCCCCGATATTGATTTCCTCTTCGGAAGTGATGTTGCCGTTCACCTCCCCATGGACCATGACGAATTGGGCCCAAATATCGGCCTCCACCCGGGCGCCTTCATGGACGTAAACATTTTTCGTGCCTTCAAGGGTCCCTTTAAACTCGCCCTCAATCCAAATGCTTTCCGTGCCTTTATAGGTTCCCTCAAAGGTGCTGTCCGCTCCAATAAGTGTCGTGGAATCCCCGGAACTGTTATTTGACTTGTGCTTTTTCTTCATTGAACCATTACCTCAAGGATAGGGTTTCACCATTTCGATCAAGGATGTATTGCATAGGATCCCTGGCCTTGCCCCCATCGACCACCTCGTAGTGCACATGGGTGCCAGTGCTCCTACCGGAATTGCCCATATAGCCGATCACATCGCCCCTGTTCACCTTTTCCCCTTCCTTCACCGCAAAGGAGTGCAGGTGTCCGTAGGTTGTTCGCAGGTCCTTTCTGTGCCGGATCCGGACATAGTTCCCCATGAGCCGGCTTTTGCCCACTTCGTACACTTTCCCCTGAGCCGGAGCGAGAATCGGGGTCTTGTATCCGCCTGCCACGTCTATCCCGCTGTGGAACTCCCTTCTGCCGGTCATGGGATTGATCCGTCTCCCGAAATTGCAGGAAAGCCAGATATCATCCCCCTTCACCGGAAGAACGGATGGAGTGTGGCTCAACTGGTCCTTTTGCCTTTCCAGGGATCGCACCACCTCCCGGAGGCTCTCCTTGAGAGTCAGGGAATAGGACACAACCTCCCGGGACTGAATCTTCGAGCTCGCACCGTCCATGGAAATGTCCACGAAATCCATGGTGCCATTCATGGTGAATCCCCCCTGATGGGAGTACTCCTCGGAAAGGGGTTTCTTGTGCTCGAGATCCAGGAAGCGGCGCAGCTTGATTTCCATCTCCCTGATTTCCTGAAGCTCCTTGTGCGACTTCCTGAGCTTGCCTTTCAGCTGGGAAAGGGTCTTGTTCTGGCTGACAACGCTGTTCTCAAGGGATTGTATTTGCTCCTTCTGCTTTGCGATACGCTCATTCAATTGCTGGTTCTTGGTCCGGGTGGCCTCCATTTTGTTGGCGTACATCCGGGTAAGAAAGATGAGCACAAGAGACAGGAGCAGCAGGAACACAGAGGCTCCCAGAAAACATTGGATCACCCACTTCCGCAGGGATATCATTTTCAGGGGTTTTCCGGATTCGGAAAACCACACAATTTTGGCGCGGCTCAAAACGACTCCCCTTGGTTGTAGAATCGGGTTCGGGACCCCATTTCACGGCACGCAACAACCCGTGGCGCGATGGGCTGATTCCTTCCCGCCCTTTTTTCTCATCGGTAGTTCGGCGAAATAATGTAGTGGCAAACTAAAAAAAAAAGTTCAACGCTGTCAAATCATTCAGTTGATCATCCCATGTACCCGAAACCTTTCATCCTCTTGTTCCGGGACAAAAAAGCTGCCCATTCAGCTCGACTCCGAATGGAAGCCAGCCAGGGCGTGAGCTTGTCGGGTCGTCTCCGGGAGCCTGTATTTCCCGAGCAGGCTCAAAACAATATCCCTGGCGGAAGCGAGTCCGACCAAATGGCCGCAGGAGACATAGATCGGCTTCACCCGCGTCCTGCTCCGCAGGACAATTCCCACCGTATCCCCCTTATGCCGGAGCAGCCTCCAGCTCCCCTTTTCCTCCCCCACTGGATCGTGGCTGCCGACGAGCCTCGATTTGGCCACCCCCACGCTGGGCATATCCAGCAAAACCCCGAGGTGAGAGGCCAGACCCAGCCTCCGGGGATGGGCAATACCCTGGCCGTCGCAGAGGAACACGTCCGGAGGAGCCTTCAGGTAGCGCAGGGCCTTGATTGAGGCCGGAATCTCCCGAAAGGAGAGATATCCCGGGATATAGGGAAAACGGACGGGCTCGCTGGCCACGGCCGAGTCCACCAGGCGATGGTCCCTGGCGGAAAGGACCGCCACTGCCGCCACAGCGGCATTGCGCTCCTTGTCGTACCCCACATCAACACCCGCAACCCGATCCGAGGCGGAGTACCCGTCGCAACAGACCACGTATCGCCGCAAACGCTCCTGAATCGCCCTGGCCGCGGCGAGATCCTCCGGCCACTGGGCCACACTCGCCTCGGCCGCCTTGAGGCGCCCGCTCCATCCCTTGTCCTGATACACACTGTGTGGCATACAATAGACTTCGAGGTAATGGTAATCCTTCACGGGATACACTTCGAGTGCTCAGGTATCCGCCGATCCGGTCCATCTCTTGAATCGAGCCCGGGAGCCGACAGAAAATGACGGAAGAAATCGTGCCCCGGATTCACCGTGTGGCCATCCCCCTGCCCAAGACACCCCTGGGAAACCTGAACTGTTATATCATCCGGGACAGGGAGCGCTGCCTCATCCTGGACACCGGATTCAACACAGCCGAATGCAGCAGCTCCCTTTTCCGCGCCCTGCGGCGTCTGGGCGTGGACCCCGCGGAGAGCGACGTCGTCCTGACCCACATGCACTCGGATCACAGCGGGCTGGGCTATCTCCTGGAGGAGCACGGAGCGTCGATCCACTGCCATCCCTTGGACGGCCGGGTCGTCAATGCCATGGGCGAGTGGGAGGAAATCCTCTCCTTCGGCTACCGCTGCGGCCTCCCCGAAGAGAAACTGCGGCAGGCCAGGGACAGGCACCCCGGATACCGCTATCGCCCGGACAGACCCATCCGCTATTCTCCCCTCCAGGACGGGGACACTCTCCGCACCGGCGACTACTGCTTCACCTGCCTGCACACCCCGGGTCACAGCGAGGGCCACATCTGCCTCCACGAACCGGAGCAAGGCCTGATCCTCTGCGGCGATCTCATCCTGCGCGAGATAACTCCCAATATATCCCAATGGTCCGATTCGGGCAATCCGCTGCAAAACTACCTGGACAGCCTGGAACGGATCCAAGGGCTCGGGCCATTGCTGGCGCTGCCCGGGCACAGGGAGCCGTTCCGCGATCCAGTGCAACGGATCGGGGAAATCAAGGCCCATCACCAGGAGCGGCTGGAGGAAATCCTTTCCCTGCTCCAGGAAGAGGGGGCCACTCCCTATGAAGTGGCTTCCGGGATGCGCTGGGACCTGGACTGCAAGGACTGGCGCGACTTCCCCCTGGCTCAGAAATGGTTCGCCACAGGCGAGGCCATGGCCCATCTGCGCTATCTGGAGCAAGAGGGACGTATCACCTGCGACCTACTTGCCGGAAGGTATGTCTTCCAAAATCCCCAACCCGGAGGAAAGCATGTTTGACCATCTCCTCAGCCAGGAGCAGCTGCGGCTGCGGGACGAAGTGCGGGACCTGGTGAACTGGGTCCCCAGGCAGATGATCCTGGACATGGACCAGGACAGGATCACCTTCCCCAAGGAGTTCCTCCAGGAGGCCGGGAGGCGGAACCTGCTGGGCTGCCGCCATCCCCGCCAGTGGGGTGGCAGGGGCATGGACTGGGCCACCACCTGCATGGTCATGGAGGAGATCGGGGTGCTCGGCTATGAGTTCGCCTGTGTCTTCGGTGTGGGGGCGGAGCTGGTCTGCGACGCCATCGTGCAGCACGGCACGGACGAACAGAGGGAGAAATACGTCAAGCCCCTGCTGCGCGGGGAAACCTTCGCCGCGGAGTGCCTCACCGAGCCCCGCGGCGGATCGGACTTCTTCGGCACCTCCACAACCGCCCGGGACGAGGGGGACCACTTCGTGCTCAACGGCCAGAAGCGCTTCATCGTAGGTGGCGAGGGGGCCGACTTCTTTCTGGTCTACGCCCGCACCGACCCGGACCCCCAGGCCGATCCCAGACAGGCCCTGACCGCCTTCGTCGTGGACCGCGGACCGGGAGTGGAGACCCAGTACCGCTACGGGCTCATGGGATGCCGCGGAGGGGGGACAGCCAGGCTCTCCTTCCGCGAGGTCAAGGTCCCCAGGGAGAACGTGGTCGGAGAGGTCAACGGGGCCTATCCCGTGTTCAACACCATGATGATCCCGGAGAGGCTGGGCACGGCCACCATGACCATAGGTGCCGCCCGTCCAGCCCTGGAGATCGCCACGGACTACACCGCCAAGCGCAAGGCCTTCGGCCAGCCTGTGAGCGCCTTTCAGGGGGTCAGCTTCCAGGTGGCCGAGGCGGCCATGCTCCTGGACGCGGCCCGCTCCATGGCCTACAGCACGGCCACGGCCGTGGACAGCGGGGAGGATCGCCACAAGGTCCGGCGTCTGGTCTCCGAGTCCAAGAAATTCATCACCGAATCCTGCCAGAAGGCCGTGGACCGGGCCATGCAAGTAACCGGCGGGCTGGGGTACACCACCATCCTGCCCATCGAGCGCATCTACCGCGACGTCCGCCTGGCCTCCATCTGGACCGGAACCAGCGAGATCATGTCCGCGATCACCGCGCACGAGTGGTACAGGGAACGAAAGAAGGCCCGCGGATCCTCCGGATCGCGCGATGCTTGGCAGGACGCGGCCGAGGCCTTCGCCGAGGAGGAGATCATTTACGAATAACCCTTGTGCCTGGGGCACGA
>JAIPDU010000038.1 GCA_021737525.1 Desulfohalobiaceae bacterium
CCGGTGGGTTCCAGATCCACGCTGTATTCGGCGATCTCCCCGCGGGACTCCAGAGGGGCGGGGGGAGCGGACGTGCTCCTCGCGGGCCGCCATCTGGAGCCGTCGTAGCGGGTCAACACCAGTGAGCGCCAATAGAACCCATCCTTGATCTGCGGGAGCTTTTGGAACTTGACCCGGAAGGCCACCTCCCGGGAAGGGACCAGGCTGGCCACGTCACCCGGGGAGAGGGTGTCGGAGAGCCCGGTATAGGCGGTTTCCGAGGACGGGGACAGGGAGATGAGCCCGCTGCCGATACGGGGAAAGAGGACGAAGAGAATGATCGCCAGGGGCAGGGCCTGCAGGAGCAACTTGCCGGTGCGGCTCAACGCGCCGGCGGGGGAGAGGGAGTGCTTTTGCAGGCGCTGCAGGACGAAAAGGATTGCCCCCAGCAGGGCGATATCGTAGAGGAAAAGGGGCAGGGACCGGGAGAAGAGGGTTTCGGCCAGTAGCAGAAAGCAGCAGAGCAGGACGGTCACTTCCCGGTCCCGCTGCGTGGTTTGCTCCAGGCTCTTGACCGCGATCATGAGCAGGAACAGGGCGGTGCCGGCATTGAGGCCCAGGGGAGAGCCCCAGGCGGCGATGACAGCCCCCAGCCCGGCCAGGGCCAGGAGGATACGCCAGGGCCGCGCGGGCAGGGCTCTCCCGGACCAGGCCAGAGCGGCCCGGAATCCGAGCAGGGCCAGGAAGGCGCCGCTGACCCAGGGGGGCATCCACAGGGCAAAGGGGGCGAAGACCGCGGCAAGCAGCAGGATTACCTCCAGATCCCGCATTTGTCCTCGGTCCATTCCGCGTCGTGTCACGCCGCATCCTCCCTGTCGCGTCCCCGCGCATAGAACAGGGCGAGCTCCGCCAGGCAGGCATGCATGTGGTCCCGTCCGCTGTCCGGGGGGATATTGGTGTGGGGGAGCTTGAGCCCGTAAGGGGTCCCGGCTTGGTCAAGGTCGAGGATCATGCGGGCCAGAACGGAGAGCCTGGTCTCGGTCCCCGGCTCGGAGAGCGCGTCGAAGTCCAGCCAGACCGAGGCCTGCTCCGGCCCGGAGAAGTGTTTGCTCATCAGCCCCCGTCCGCGGGCATAGGCCTTCCAGTCGATGCGTTTGGAGGACTCTCCCTGCCGGTGCTGGCGCAGGGAGTCCAGATCCTCCTCTCCGGAGACGCTCTGTTTCTGCCCTGAGTCGGCCCCTTCGGGGAGGAGCACGTCCGCATCAGGGGATTCCCGTGCCGGGCTGGGATAGACCAGGCAGTCCTGGTCGAAGCGGGCCCGGGACCAGACGCGGAAGAGCCCCAGGGGGTGGGTGGTGCGCACCACGAGCTCCGGAGCCGGAAGAAGGCCGCGGCGATCCGCTGTCACAGCGGGCTCCGCAACGGATTCCCGATAGGGCTCGAGGTCCAGGACCCGGGGCTCTCCCCGGCGGGGGGCCACCTCGATGGCGACGCGGCCCGTTCCCCTTTTTTCGGCCAGGCGCACCGGAAAGGCGGCCTGTTGGCCGGCGAACACCGGCGGGGCCCTTCCGGGGGACAAAATGATTCCCGCGAGGTTGGCGTAGGTGTGCAGGGCCGAGGTCAGGGCCGCGGATGCGGTGAGGAAGACGAAGGCGTAGGCCAGATTGTTCTGGTAGTTCATCGCGGTCAGGAGCATCGCTCCGAGCAGGAGCCCGAACCCCAGGCCCAGGCGGGTGGGGAGGATGAAAATCCGCCTGTGGCCCAGACGGATGCTCGAGGCGGAGCGGGGCGCCCCGAAGAGGAGGAGACGGAGACCGGGAAAGCGCATGCCGCGTTCCTGTCAGGGAATGGGGATTTCCGCGATCCTGTCCTGCAAAAGGCGGAGCGGATCGGCGTATTCCTCCGGGTCGCTCGGGCGGAGCCGGTGGGCCCCCACCCAGGGGGTCACGGCCTGCACGTCCTCGGGCAGGACGTAATCCCTGCCCTGAATGAAGGCCCAGGCCTTGGCGCAGGCGAGCAGGGCCAGACCGGCCCGCGGGGAGAGCCCTGTGCGGAACTGCCCGGATTTCCGGGTGTCCTGCAGGATGTTCAGGATATAGGTGTAAACGGGATCGGCCACGTGCACCTGTTTCACTCCGGCGCGCATTTCCCGGATGGCCTGGGGGCTGAGGACCGGTTCCAGGTCGCGGATCATTCGGGACCGGTTCTCGCCCTGCAGCAGCTCCATTTCCGCGCGCGGCGAGGGAAGCCCCAGCCTGATGCGCATGAGGAAGCGGTCCAACTGGGACTCGGGGAGGGGGTAGGTCCCGGCGGCGTCCACGGGATTCTGCGTGGCCACCACGAAGAAGGGCTCGGGCAGAAGGTGGGTTCTGCCGTCGATGCTGACCATCCTTTCGGCCATGGCCTGCATGAGCCCGCTCTGGGTCTTGGGGGTGGCGCGGTTGATCTCGTCCAGGAGAATGAACCGGGAAAAGATCGGGCCCTGGTGGAAGGAGAAATTCCCCGATTCCTTGTCAAAGACGGTGACCCCGAGGATATCTCCGGGCAGGAGATCGCTGGTGCACTGGATGCGCTGGAAGTCCAGGCCCAGGAGGACAGCCATGGCCTGGGCCAGGGTGGTCTTGCCCGTGCCCGGCTCGTCCTCGATGAGCAGATGGCCCCCGGCGAGGATGCAGGCGAGGGTTGCCCGGATCTGCCGGGGCTTGTCCAGGATAACGCCGCCGGCCTGGTCCAGAATACGGGAAACGGCGTTATGCATGCCGTCCGGGCGCTCGAATGCGGGCTTGTTTTCCATGGCCGTTTTATTTAGCCTTCCGGGGTGCTTGCGGTCAACATTTTCCAAAATAGCACGCGTCGCGTGCTTTGGACAGGTCGAAAATACAATGGGCTGCCGGGCGGCGCGGCGCCGGCGCAAGGAGAAACCGGAACATGCGGGAATACACGGACAACAAGCCCGGACTGTGGCAACTGGAAAACGGCATGCAGGTCCTGATCCAGCAGGATCGGCGTTTTCCCCTGGCTGTGATGCGGATGTACATCCGGGCGGGCTCGGCCCTGGAAGAGGAGCGCGAGTCCGGGCTGACCCATCTGTTGGAGCACATGGCCTTCCGGTCCGGGCAGAACGGGTGCGGTGCCGCCTCGGAGATCGAGGCCCTCGGGGGCAGGGTCAATGCGGCGACCGGGTTCGATCACACCGCGTACATGCTCGATCTGCCGGCAAAAGCCTGGAAAAGCGGGCTGCAGACGCTATGCAGGCTCTGTTTCGGGATGGACTGGGACGAAAACGATCTGGCCACGGAAAAGGAGGTCGTTCTCGCCGAGCTGGAACGGAAAAAGGACGATCCGGGAGCGGTCCTTTTCGAGCAGATGCAGTCCCGCATCTGGTCCGGCAGCGCCTATGCCCGCCCCATCGTGGGAAACAGGGAGACGATAGGGGATATCGGCCCCGGGGATGTGCGGGAATACGTCCAGCGGCTCTATCAGCCCCAGGCCATGCTCCTGGTGGTCTGCGGCAGTGTGGACGAGGAGGAGGTCCTGCGCGAGGCGCAGCGCCTGTTCGGCGGATACCGAAACGACCGTCCCCTGGCCGCGCCCGCGGAAAGCACCGTTTTCAGCGTTGGCAACGGCCCCGAGGTGAATGTGGTCCCCACGCCCTGGAACAAGGTTTACGCAGGGATCGGTTTTCCCGCGCCGGGCCTCGGAGCCGTGGAGGCCCCCGCTCTGGAGGTCCTGGGCTACATGCTGGGCGGCGATCACAGCAGCCGCCTGAGCCGGCGATTCAAGTACGAGGAGGGTCTGGTGGACGAGATCGCCGTCTCGCCCATTCTGCTTCAACACACGGGGATGATGCTGGTCCAGGCCTATCTGGATCCGGAGCAGGTGGACGCCTTCGTGAGCCGGTGCTTCGACGAGCTCACCCGGCTGGAGCCCGGTCAATTCGGCGGTGAGGAAATGGACCGGGCGGTGCTCAATATCGAGGACGCCCTGTTCCAGAGCAAGGAGACCCTGTCCGGCCTGGCGGGGAAGCTGGGCTATTTCCAGTTCTTTGAAGGCGGGCTGGAAGGGGAGCGGCGCTACATCCACGCCCTGGATCACATGCGCCTGGATGATCTCCGGGAGCCCATAGGGGACTATCTGGCTCCGGAAAACGCCTCGGTCAATCTCCTGGTCGGCTCGGACCGGGCTGAGGAATTCCGGGGCCTTGGGGACAGGCTGGCCGGCGGCAGGGAATGCCGCCGCTTTTCCGGGTGCTCCTCGCGAGAGGGCGACACGGGAGAAACGCGGATCAAGGACCTGGGCAACGGGTGCAGGCTGGTCCTCATCCCGGATACGACCCTGCCCTATCAGGCAGTGGATATCACTTGGCCCGGAGGGGACCTCCTGCTCGAGGAGGAGGATCAGGGGCTGGCCTCCCTCACGGCCGGAGGGCTGTTGCGGGGAACGGGAACGCGGGACTACGCCCGGATCCGGGAAATGCTCTCCAATAGGGCCGCCACCCTGGATGCCGCTGCGGGCCGGGATCAGCTCAGCCTGAATGCCAAGTTCCCCAGCAGATACCAGGAAGAGATCCTGGACCTGATCCGGGAAGTGATCCTCGATCCGGCCTTCTCCCGGGAGGAGACCGCCCGGGCGGTTGCGGAGCAAAAGGCCCGGCTCACGGAGCGCACGGACCATCCCATGGGGCTTTTGGCCCGGGAGGTCTTTCCCTTTCTCTTCCGGGAGCACCCCTATGCCTACTATCATCTGGGCCGGCTAGAGGCGCTGGACGGATTCGAGCCGCAGGACCTGCGCGGATTCTGGGAGCGCCAGATGCGGCAGCCTTTTGTGCTCACCGTCTGCGGGGATATGGACAGCGAGGTCGTGGAGGAACGGGCCCGGAGCCTGGCCCGGATGGCGCGGGAGCCGGAAGGGATCGCACCCGGCGAGCCCGTCTGGAATACGGACAGGGAGATGCATCTGAGCCTGGACGGGCGGAGCCAGGCCCATATCCTGATCGTCTTTCCCGTACCCGGCCTGGGCAGCGAGGCCTATCCCCAGCTCGCCCTGTGGAAGAAGATCCTGGCGGGCCAGGACGGGATCCTCTTCCGCGAGCTGCGGGACAGGCAGGGACTGGGATACGCGGTCAACCCGCTTCTCTGGACGGTTCCGGGCTCCGGCTTTCTGGGGTTTTATCTGGGGACCTATCCGGACAAGGTGGACAGCGCCCTGGAGAGCTTTCGGGCCATAGTGGACGATCTGGGGAGAAACGGCGTTTCCCGGCAGGAGGTGGAGCGGGCCAAGAACATGTATCAGGCGGACTACTACCGGGGGCTGCAGCCCCTGATGGCCCGAAGCGGCGAGGCCTCGGAGCTCTTGGCCCACGGCCTGCCCCTGGACTTCCAGCAGAGCACCGCGGAGCGCGTGGCCGATCTGAGCCGGGAGGGGTTGAGGGAGGTGGCAGCGGAGTATCTGAGCTGGGGCCGGGCCTACACCATCCTTTTGCGCCCAGAATAGAAGGCTCGGCTATTCACTGGCCCCTGGACGCAGAGTCGCGGCTTCCTCCCTTTTGCCCCTGGAGATGAGGATCTCCTCCAGCAGCCGGACATGCTCCTCCAGGTCCGGACGGAGGCTGTAACTCCTTTTGGCCAGGGATTCCACCAGCTCGGGGTCCTCTTTGGCGTCCAGGTAGATGCGGGCCATGAGGTGGAGCGCCTCCGCGTCCGAGGGGTTGGCCTGTACGGCCTTTTGCAGGTTGTCCCGCGCGGAGCGGCGGTCCCCTTGGCGGTAGTCCAGCCTGGCCAGGTGCTTGTATGCGTACCGAGAGCCCTGCGGCGTACGGTTGGCCCGGAGGTAGCAGTCCCTGGCGCCTTCCTCGTCTCCCAGTCTCTCCCGGATCCGGCCCTGGCGGATGAGGCAGAAGTGCTGCTGCGGCTCCAGTTGCAGGCAGCGCTGAAAGTATTGCTCCGCGGACTGCAGCTCTTCCATCTTCAGGCTCAGGCAGCCCAGGTTGTACAGGGCCATCACGTTTTCCGGATCCCGGGCCAGCAGGTTCTGGAACTCCTGCTGCGCCCGGGTTGTTCTGCCCAGGTGGGCGTGGCAGATGGCCAGCGAGTTTCGGGCCAGGAGGTTTTCCGGATCCAGGAGGAGGGCCTGCTGGTACTCGGTGATGGCCTCGGCCAGGTCACCGCGGGCATAGTGCCGGTCCGCGCTCACGGTGAGGCTCAGGGAATCGAAGACGGCGACAGCGTTTCCGGAGAGGAGCTCGGCGTGCTCCAGGGCGTTTCTGGTGGTTTCGGTCACGTCGAGCCGGGTGTAGTTCAGGCAGGGATAGTACCCGATGCCGCCCCGGAAAGCAGGGATCTGGTCCTGTTGTCCGGGATGGGCCAGGTCCTGCAGCATCTCCTTGGCCCTTTCCGGACCCGTGCCCGGCAGATAGAGGATGAAGCGGTTGGATCCGTAGCTTCCCGCCAGTCCCCCGGAGGGCAATATCTCTTCCAGGCGGTCCAGCAGACGCTCCGGAGAGCCGGACGCCTCTTGGCCCATATCGCTTTGTATCCGCAACAGGACGAGGCAGAAGGCCTCCTCCTCCCGACAGCGATGGCGCCAGAGGGAGAGGAAATGGGGCAGTGAAAGCAGGCCGCTGCGGGCGCTTTCCTGTGGCGGGACGTGTTCCGTGTGTAAGGAGCTTTCACCGGGATGGGGTCTGTGGATCAGCCCATCGCCGGGAGCGATTTCCGTCCCCGGAGACCGGTGCAGGACCTGGGCCAGGGAGCTCTCCTCTCCCGTGTCGATGAGCATGATCTCGGCCTTGCCCTCCAGGCTCTCCGCGGGCCAGAGCGTGTAATAGCCCCCGGAGGGCGTGTGGACTGCGAATATCTGTCCTTCCCGGGCCCGGTCCTTGCGACCCAGGTCCACCAGGATCCTGTCCCCGGTCAGGATATTGCGAATTCGGCCACCCTCGGTTAATATGCTGGAGAAAAAAAAGAGCGTTCCCTGCCCCTTGCGGCTCGATGCCGCCTGGAGCGCCCGCAGGGCGTTGGCCAGAAGGACCCTGGCCTGTTCCTGCGGCGGAAAGGACGCGGCCGGGCCGAAGAGATCCCTGGGATAGAAGGTAAGGCCCATGTCCACGCTGAGAGGAAGGTCCTCTCCAGTGACGGGATCCTTGCAGGAGAATGCCTGTAAACGGGACTGGATCCGCTCCGCGGTCTTGCGGATGGAGGCGGGTCCGGTACCGGGGAGCATCACACCCAGTCTGTGGTTGTCCAGTCTGGCGGCGGGACAGGAGGCGGGGCAACATTGGGCCAGCTCACGGGCCAGGCGGAGGAGGATGTCTTCTGACCGTCTGTATCCCCTGTTCTCGCATATCCAGGGCATTTCCGGAATCTGGAGCGCGAGCAGGGCCACTTCCCCTCGATAGCCCTGCTCCTCCGGCTCGGTTTCCCTGCTGGAGGCAAGGGCGTTCTCCGCGATGAGCTCGATTTCCCGCCCCAGATCCTCAAGCAGGGCTTCCTGCTGCAACAGGCCGGTGAGGAGGTCCGAGCGCTTTTGCCCGGCGAGGACCAGGGCCTCCAGACAACGCTCCATATACGGGGCCAGGGCCTGGAGCCAGAGGGGGTCCGGCTCGGCCACGCTCCCCTCGAGGAAGAGCACCCCGAGAAGGCGACCGTGGTGGGTGAGGGGGATGAACAGCTTGTCCTCCCCAGCGGGGGATACCGGCCTGTAGGTCCCGCCCTGGGCCATTCCCTTGGGGATATCGCGGGGAAAGGTGATGTATCCCGAGCGGAAGGGACATATCTGCGCGGCCTGGCTCAGAAGATGCTCCTCGTTGAGGAGAAGATCAACCGGACGCAGGGTTGTGGCGTGAGGCATGCGCGATCTCTTGCTTGCGTTCGAAGTGGATCGTGTTGCGGGTGAGTGCGGGCGACCCCGCATGACCGCGGCGGCGCGAGCCAACGGAAACTGTTGCTCCAAAGGGAAACTAACTGTTCGCCCAGAGCTTGGCAAGAGCGGGAGGAGGATATGAGTATTCGGCACAACGAGGTTCTGCAGGCCCTGTTCCGGAGACGAAGCATTCGCGCCTATACTCGGGATCCCGTGGACAGGCAGAGCGTGGAGACGATCCTTCAGGCGGGAAGGTGGGCCCCGAGCGGGCTGAACAACCAGCCCTGGCGCTTCATGGTCCTTTTCGCGGGAGACTCCCGGCAGGAGGGGTTGGCGGAGTGCACTCGCTACGGGGGCATTGTTCGGAAAGCCCGGGTCCTGATCCCGGTGTGCATTGACAAGGCGAGCATGTATAGTGCAACGAAGGACCACCAGAGCATTGGTGCCTGCATGCAGAACATGCTGCTGGCGGTCCATTCCCTGGGACTGGGCGGGGTCTGGCTCGGAGAGATCCTGAACCGCGAGGAGCGCGCCCTGGACGTCCTGGGTCTGGATAGGGAGGCCTACGGCCTGATGGCTGTTCTGGCCCTGGGACATCCCGCGGAGGAGGGCAAGTCCGAGCGGAAACCCCTAGGCGAACTGTTACTGGAGGAGTGGTAAGATGGTACAGGTTGTCGACTTCCAGCTCGGTCCGCTGGAAACCAACTGTTTTCTGGTCACTGACGGGAGCCATGCCCTCGTGATCGACCCCGGAGGCGATCCAGCGAGCGTGCTGACTTACCTCAAGCGGAATGGGATTGAGCTCGACTTTATCCTGAATACACACTTCCATTTCGATCACATCATGGGAAACAAGGCCCTGCAGCAGGCCACCGGCGTGCCCATTCTGGCCAGCCCGGAAGACGAGTCCCTGCTCCAGGCCCAGGTCAAGGGAGGACAGGGAGGTTTCGGCTTCCCCGAGGTCGAGCCCTTCGAGTACGAGGCACTGCACCCCGGGGATCGGAACTGGCTCGGAGAAACCTGCCGGGTCCTGCTTACTCCCGGGCACAGCCCCGGAAACCTGAGCTTCTATTTCCCCGAGTCGGGCATGATCTTTGTCGGGGATCTGATCTTTCCCGGCGCTGTTGGCCGTACCGATCTTCCGGGCGGGAGCATGGACCAGCTCTTGGCCTCGGTGAAGGAACAGGTCTTCACTCTGCCGGACGACACCGGGCTCTTCTCCGGACACGGTCCCAAGACCACCGTGGGGAGGGAGAAAAAGACCAATCCCTTCTTCCGGGGCGGGGGATTCATCTAGGTTGACGGTTCAAGCGGAATCCCCCTGGATCACGGGAAATGAGCCCTGGAAGAGACATCGCGCAGCGGCTTTGGAGGGGAAGCGGACGTATCCTGAGGGGCGCCCTGCGGCAGGCCGGAACCCGCTGCATGGTCTGCGGGAGAGCGCTGCGGGGGGCGCTTCCGGATGCCTGCTGTCCTGACTGCGCTCGTGGCCTGCGGCCCCGTTTTGGAGGGTACTGTCCGCTTTGCGGCGAGCCCTATGCCTCACAGGATGAGCCGGTTTCCCTGTGCGGGCCTTGTCGACTGGGGGGCAAGCCCTGGGGCTGCTTCGGCATGTACGCCGAATACAGCGGGGCGCTTCGCGGGGCGATTGTCGCTTTCAAATACAGAGCGGACTTCGGGTATCTCCGGTTATTGCGCTCCTGTCTCCTGAGGGGGCAGGAGTTGCACGGCTCGGGCACCGGATGCGGGATCGTGGTCCCGGTGCCCCTTCACTCCCGTAGATTGCGCCAGAGGGGCTTCAACCAGAGCCTGGAGCTCTGTAGGCCCCTGCCCTCTCGACTGGGTGCGGAATTGAGACCCAGGGCCTTGTCCCGTCTGCGGGACACCGCTTCCCAGAGCGGCCTGGACCGGACGCAGCGCCGCAGGAATATGCGCGGCTCGATCAGGGCGGATCCGGCCCTGGTCCGCTCCAGGAAAGTCCTGCTCGTGGATGATGTCTATACCACCGGGATCACGGCGAAAGTCTGCACCAGCGCCTTGTTGCGGGCCGGAGCGAGCCGGGTGGATCTTCTGGTTCTGGCCCGGGTCCCAGGGTCTTAGCTCTGTTAAGGCTTCGAATCAACTGGATATACTGCGAGGTTGTCCCCGGCTCGCCCGGGACTCACTCATTCCGTGGATGAGTGCCGGGAGAGGCGCCTTTTCATTGCAAATCTGTTGGGGATATT
>JAIPDU010000039.1 GCA_021737525.1 Desulfohalobiaceae bacterium
GTTCCTGCACGCCCCGTATTGTAAGGCCGCTTCTTTTGGTATAGGCTTCTGGAGCTGCGGGGGATGCTTTTGGGTGAAAATATGTTCAACGCTTTGAATTGACGGGAGATACAGCGAGATTCGGCCCGCATCTATGCCGTCATACAAGGAGCATAGGAGAAGAGGTCACTTCGTGCAACCATTGAGGCCTAAATCGGGTCAATTTTTCTTGTCCGGGCTGTTGGCCGCGGAGCTGACACCGGGATGGATCGTCTTTATCCGGGAAATGGACTCTGGAACCTAAAAAGGAGCGGATATGGAGCGGCAAACCAACAAGGGAAAGGTCCTGGGCATTCTCGTTCTCATCCTTCTCCTCTGCTCGGCGGGCCTGTATTTCCTCGTGGCGGACAGGCAGCAGCCCCAGATTCGCCTTGGCCCGGAAGCCGAGCATCTCAACGGCGAGGCGACCCTGGAGATACGGGTCAGTGACAGCTCTTCGGGAGTGGCCCGGGTGACTGTCTCTGTTGTTCAGGGGGAAGAAGAAAGGACGCTCCTTGAAGTCGAGCCGGACGGCAGCCCCAATCGATGGTCCGAGTCCATTCCCGTGGGGGAGATGGATCTGGAGGACGGGCCCTTCCGGCTGGTGGTTCGAGCCAGGGACAACTCCTGGGGCCGTTTTCTTCAGGGAAGACAGGCCCGTGCCGAAAGGGGCCATGTCCTGGATACGATACCCCCCCGGGTCAAACTGGAGAGTTTCCGGCACAATATGCAGCGGAGCGGCTCCGCGATCGTCGCCTTTCGCGTGGAGGAGGATCCGGAGCGAGTGGGGGTCTCCGTGGGCGAGACCTTTTTCCCCGCCTATAAGCAGAAGAGCGGCGCGTTTCTGGGGCTTTTCTCCTATCCGTACCATCTTTCAGCCGGACAGGAGCAGCCCATGATCCTGGCCGGGGACCGGGCGGGCAACGTCCGCGAGGTCTCTATTCCGAGCAATGTGAGGGCCAAGCGCCTGTCCGATAACCGGATCCGGATCTCGGACAGCTTCCTGAAGCGAAAGATGCCCGCTTTCCGGGATGCCTTCCCCGATATCCGGGACAACGTGGACCTTTTCGTGGCGGTCAACGAGAAAATGCGGCGGGCCAACCGGAAGCAAATCCGCAGGATCGGCCGCGACACGGCGTCACGTCCCCTGTGGTCCGGACGTTTCCTCCGGCAGAAGGGTGCCAAGCAGTCCTCCTTCGCTGTGCACCGGGACTATTATTACCAATCGGAGAAGATCAGCCAGTCCATGCATCTGGGAATCGACTTGGCCTCAATGGCCAGGGCGAAGGTCCCGGCCGCGAATTCGGGTCGGGTTGTGTTTGTCGATTGGCTTGGGATCTACGGACAGGCGGTGATTATCGACCACGGGCTCGGATTGCAGAGCCTGTACGGCCATCTGTCCCAGACGGATGTCCGCAAGGGGCAGCGCGTGGACAAGGGCGAGATCCTGGGTCGCACCGGAGCCACAGGCCTGGCCGGGGGGGACCATCTCCACTTCGAGATGATGATTTCCGGATTTCCCGTGACTCCGGTGGAATGGTGGGACCAGAGCTGGATCGAGAACAATATCCTGCCCAAGCTCCAAAAAGTCCGTGAGGCAGAGACGGACTGAAGGGCACGTTTGCGTCCGGAAAGGGCTCTTTTCGGGCGGAAACGTGCTCAAGGGGTTTACCTGATCCGGATTTAGTATTAGGCTAGCGCAAATTTTATCCAAGGGTGATCAGGGTAAATACCAATTTTTTTAATGAGTTATTGTACAAAGGCGAGGGCCTTCCCTCGTCCTCCGCTCAAGCGGCGAACCGGGCTCGTGCCCGGGTCCAATCCCGCTCTGCGCGGCTTTTTGGAGTTGGCCCAGTGAATCCTTCACTTTATCAAACAGGCGGAGGAAAAGCATGTTTGAGATCCTGCGACGCGAATTAATGGCAGATGAGTCGGTGGTCCTCAACGAGATCAGCGCCCCCCTCATCGCGGAAAAGGCCCAGCCCGGACAGTTCGTCATCCTCAGGGCCAACGAGACAGGGGAGCGCATTCCCCTGACCCTGGCCGAGACCAATCCCACCAGGGGCACGATCACCATCATCTACCAGGTGGTGGGGAAAAGCACTGCCCTGTTCAAGAGCATGAAGGTGGGGGAGAAATTCATGGACGTGATCGGTCCCCTGGGGCGGCCCACGGACATCGAGAAGATCGACGGCGAGGTCGTCTGCGTGGGAGGCGGAACCGGCGTGGCCGTGCTCTATCCCATCACCCAGGCCTTCAAGGACGCGGGCAACAATGTGACCTCCGTTATCGGAGCGCGGTCCAAGAACCTGGTCATGCTGGAGGATCGCATGCAGGGCGCCTCGGATGAGCTGCACGTGTGCACCGATGACGGGAGCTACGGGCACCACGGCTTTGTCACGGACATGCTGAAGCACGCCCTGGACACAAAGGATGTCCGTCTGGTGGTGGCCATCGGTCCGGTGCCCATGATGAAGTTCTGCTGCCAGATGACCGCGGAATACAACGTGAAGACCCTGGTCAGCCTGAATACGATCATGGTGGACGGCACCGGCATGTGCGGTTCCTGCCGGATCACCGTGGGTAAGGAGACCAAGTTCGCCTGTGTGGACGGCCCCGAGTTCGACGGGCATCAGGTGGACTTCAACGAGCTCACTTCCAGGCTCCAGGCCTATTGCCCCGAGGAGAAGCAGGCCTACGAGAAGTTCAAGTGCGAGTGCCAGTCGAGCTAGCCCCGGTCCGGAAAGAGGGCTTTCCGGTCGGGAGGCGAGCTCCGTTTGAGGTCAACGTTTTTTCAGCCGTGTGGCGAAGAAGCGAGGTGGATCCTAGCCGAAAAGGGAGGCGGACATGGCCGAAGAGAAGAAGAAGAAGGAAAGCATCCCCAGGCAGGAAATGCCTGAGCAGGAGCCGAAGGTAAGGAACAAGAATTTCGACGAGGTCCCACTGGGGTATTCCCCGGAGCTGGCCCGGAAGGAAGCAGAGCGGTGCCTGCAGTGCAAGAAGCCCTCCTGCATCCAGGGGTGCCCAGTGGGGATCGATATTCCCGGGTTTATCGCCCATATCAGGGACGGTGAGTTCACCAAGGCCATCCGCAAGATCTGGGAAAAGAACAGCCTGCCAGCGGTATGCGGACGCGTCTGCCCCCAGGAGGATCAGTGCGAGGGGTTGTGCGTTCTGGGCAAGAAGGACAAGCCCGTGGCCATCGGCCATCTGGAGCGCTTCGCCGCGGATTACGAGCGGCTCTACGGCTCCGGGGAGCTGCCGCCACAGGCCGCACCCACTGGCAAGAAGATCGCGGTTGTGGGGTCAGGCCCGGCAGGGCTCACCGTGGCTGGGGACCTAATCCTGCAGGGCCACGAGGTGACCGTGTACGAGGCCTTCCACAAGGGCGGCGGGGTGCTGGTCTACGGGATCCCCGAGTTCAGGCTGCCCAAGGAGATCGTGGCCTCGGAGCTGCACTACCTGGAGCGCCTGGGGGTCAAGTTCGAGTACGACGTGGTTGTGGGCAAGACCCTGGATGTGGACGAGCTCTTCGCCCAGGGTTTCGAGGCGGTGTTCATCGGCGTTGGCGCGGGGCTTCCCACCTTCCTCAATCTCCCCGGAGAGAACATGGTGGGCATCTACTCCGCGAACGAATACCTTACCCGGGCCAATCTGATGAAGGCCTATCTCTTTCCCGAGTACGACACGCCGCTTATGCAGGGCAAGGACGTTGTGGTCATCGGAGCGGGCAACGTGGCCATGGACTCGGCCCGCACGGCCCTGCGCATGGGGGCTGACAAGGTCCGCATCGTGTACAGGCGCTCCGAGGCGGAGATGCCGGCCAGGGTGGACGAGATCCATCACGCCGAGGAGGAGGGCATTGAGTTCTTCCTCTTGACCAACCCGGTCCGGTTCCTCGGAGACGATCAGGGCAGAGTCAAGGGAATGCGCTGCTTGCAGATGGAGCTCGGCGAGCCGGACGAATCGGGCAGGCGCAAGCCCAAGCCCATCGAGGGCTCCGAATTCACCCTGGACTGCGATCTGGCTGTTGTCGCCGTGGGCGCCGGGGCCAACCCGGTGCTGACCCAGAACACCAAGAACATGCAACTGACCAAGAGGGGCTACGTTGTCGCGGACCCCAAGACGGGCAAGACCATGAAGCCCGGGGTCTGGGCCGGAGGAGACATCGTCACCGGACAGGCCACCGTGATCCTCGCCGCGGGAGCGGGCAGACTCGCCTCCAATTCCATCCAGGACTACCTCGCCATCGGTTGGTAACATACGGGGCGCCCCACCGGGGCGCCCCGGGTGTAACCCCTTTATTTTTCTGAATCTTTCCGTCTTGACAGGACTGTTTTGCCTTGCTACGTATTAGCACTCAATGGGGAAGAGTGCTAAAAGACGGCTATTCCAGGCGTGACCCGCAGGGAGCCTCTTTCCCTTCTCCTGCTCCTGGGGGGCAGGAGCTTTAAATTCCGGGAAGGTGGTCGCGTCTTTCCGGATGCGGTCCGGCCCTCTTGCCCCAAGAGGCTCGGGATCTGCCAGATCCCCGGGAAGAACCGGACGAAACCCCTCGATCGAGGAAGGAGGGAGTTATGGCATTGACTCCCCGAGAAATCGACGTACTCAATATCATCGTGGAATCCTATATCCAGAGCGCTTCCCCGGTTGGCTCCCGCTTTGTGGCCAAGCGTTCCAGCCTCAATCTGAGCCCCGCCAGCATGCGCAACATCATGGCCGACCTCACGGAAAAGGGCTATCTGGCCCAGCCGCATACCTCTGCCGGGCGAATCCCCACGGACAGGGCCTTTCGCTACTATGTGGACACCCTGTTGCAGCCGGACATCCCGCCGGAAAAGCTGCAGGAAAGCATCCGGGAGTATTTGAGCCAGGCCGGGCTTGAGCTGTCCGGGATCCTGGAGAAGACGTCCAAGCTCATCTCCGACCAGTCCAGCCTGGTGGGGATGGCGGTCGCTCCGCAGAGCAGCGAGGTGCGCTGGAAGCATATCGATTTCGTCCGGGTCAGCTCAGGGCTGGTCATGGCCGTTCTCGTCTTCGAGGGCGGGATGGTCCAGCACAAGCTCCTGGAGGTCCAGGAACGGGTCGGCCAGGAGGATCTGGAGAAGTACCGCAATGTTCTCAACGAGCAGTTCCGCGGCATGCCCCTGTTTGAGGTCAAGCGGAAAATCCTGAGCCAGATGGAGGTTGCACGGAGCGAGTTCAACAAGCTCTACGAAAGGGCCCTCAATCTGGCCCGGGAGGCCTGCGGGGAGGAAGAACAGGAGCGCCAGGTCTATGTGGACGGCACGGTCAAGGTCTGGGACCGGATGGACTTCAAGGATCTGGAGAGCATGCGCGAGCTGCTGGAATTTCTGGAGCACCGCTCCGATCTCATGGACATCCTGGACCAGCTGTCCCGCACCCAGGGGCTGACCGTGATCTTCGGCAGCCAGATCACCGGGCGCAATCTGAGCGAATGGAGCATCATCTCCTCGCCCTACGGGATCCACGATCGCACCCTGGGCGTTGTGGGGACCATCGGTCCGGTGCACATGGACTATTCCCGCCTGGTGCCCCTGGTTGACTACATCGCAAAAATGCTTAATCAAATCCTTGAGTCTAGGACCTGAGCCTCAGGTGAGGCGCCCGGCCCGAGCACACAACCTTGTGGAGCCCGCCGGGAGCGGCAATTGATTCTCCCGCTCCTTTGCTGACGGTGGTGAAGGCGTGCGGGACAGGCGCAGATCGGCAGATTTCCGTGCGCCGGAGAGCTGTCTGGGAAAATAGGGTGCAAATCGCTCCATGGGAGCGGACCGTTATAAGGAGGAAGTCTATGAGCGAGGAGAACAGGGAATATAATCGGGAAAACGAGGCCGAAGAGGCCGGATACGAAACCGGGGAAGCCTCCGGGGAGCGGGAGGCTGAGGACCAGTCCGCCGGCCCGGAGCTGAGCCGGGAGGAGCTGGAGCGCCTCTGCCGGGAGAACGTCTGTCCCGACTGTCCGGAGAAGCTGCAGATGGAGCAGGAGGTTGCCCGGGTCAGAGCGGACGCGGACAACTTCCGCAAGCGGATGGCCAAGGAGAAGGACCAGCATTGCAAATACGCCACCGAGAGCCTCTTGGGGGATATCCTGCCGGTTTTGGACAATTTGGAGCTGGCCCTGCAGCACGGCCGCAAGGTGCAGGAATCCTGCAGCGACATGGTTCAGGGTGTGGAAATGACCAACAAGGTCATGCTGGACACCTTGAAAAAGCACGGCTTGTCCCGGATCGAGATCGAGCCCGGAGAGGAGTTCGACCCCAAGTGGCAGGAGGCCATGTACGAGGAGGAACGCGAGGACATGGAGCGGGGAAGGGTCTGCCAGGTTATACAAACGGGGTACATCCTCAACGATCGCCTCCTGCGTCCGGCCAAGGTCATCGTGAGCAAGGAATGTGAAAATTAATCCCTTTTCCCCCTTTACTGTTGTCCAATACGATTTACTTGTATGGCAGTCCCGTGGATCCAGCTCGTAAGGAGAATCCGGAAAGGGGATCGAGGGTCCGCAACGAACACAAACGCCAAGAACATCAATCGAGGAGAAGGAGGTATTATGAGTAAAATCATTGGAATAGACCTGGGGACGACCAACAGCTGCGTCTACGTCCAGGAGGGCAACGAGGCCAAGTGCGTGCCCACCCCGGAAGGGAACCGGACCACGCCGTCCATTGTTGCCTTTACCGATAAAGACCGTTTGGTGGGAGAAATGGCCAAGCGGCAGGCGGTAACCAACGCGGAGAACACCATTTTCTCCATCAAGCGCCTCATGGGCCGGGACTTCGACGCCCCCGAGATCCAGAAGTGGAAGGACCGTTCCGCGTACAAGATCGTGGCCGGCTCCAAGAACGACGCCTATGTCCATGTGGGGGACAAGCAGTACAGCCCCCCGGAAATTTCGGCCATGATCCTGCAGAAGCTGAAGAAGGACGCCGAGGACTACCTCGGGGAAACGGTCAATGAGGCCGTGATCACCGTGCCCGCCTACTTCAACGACAACCAGCGCCAGGCCACCAAGGACGCGGGCCGGATCGCCGGTCTGGAGGTGAAGCGGATCATCAACGAGCCCACCGCCGCCTCCCTGGCCTACGGCCTGGACAAGCAGACCAACGAAAAGATCGCCGTCTTCGATCTGGGCGGCGGCACATTCGATATTTCCATTCTCGAAGTCGGGGACAACGTGGTCGAGGTCAAGTCCACCCACGGGGACACCTTCCTCGGCGGGGAGGACTTCGATCAGGCCGTTCTGAACCATCTCCTGCAGGAGTTCAACAAGCAGACCGGCATGGATGTGAGTCAGGACCGCATGGCCCTGCAGCGGCTCAAGGAGGCAGCGGAGAACGCCAAGAAGGAGCTCTCCTCCACCATGGAGACGGAGATCAACCTGCCCTTCCTGACCGCGGATCAGAGCGGGCCCAAGCACCTGAATATGAGGCTTTCCCGGGCCCAGCTGGAGTCGCTGACCTCCGATCTGGTGGATCGGACCCTTGGTCCGTGCAAGCAGGCCCTGGAGGATGCCGGCCTCTCCGTGTCCGAGATCAACGAAGTGATCCTGGTCGGCGGTCAGACCCGCATGCCCCTGGTGCAGCAGAAGGTGAAGGAATTCTTTGGCAAGGATCCGCACAAGGGCGTCAATCCGGACGAGGTGGTGGCCATGGGCGCCGCGATCCAGGGCGGCATCCTGGCCGGAGACGTCAAGGACGTGCTCCTGCTGGACGTGACCCCGCTCTCTCTGGGCATTGAAACCATGGGCGGCGTGTTCACCAAGCTCATCGAGAAGAACACCACCATTCCCACCAAGAAGAGCCAGACCTTCACCACTGCCGCGGACAACCAGACCTCGGTCTCCATCCACGCGCTCCAGGGCGAGCGGCCCATGGCCCAGGACAACAAGAGCCTCGGCCGCTTCGATCTGGTGGGTATTCCCGCCGCGCCGCGCGGCGTGCCGCAGATCGAGGTCACCTTCGACATCGACGCCAACGGCCTGGTGAACGTCTCGGCCAAGGATACGGGCACGGGCAAGGAGCAGTCCATCTCCATCCAGCCCTCCAGCGGCCTGTCCGAGGAGGAGATCCAGCAGATGGTCAAGGACGCCGAGTCCCACGCCCAGGAGGACGAGAAGAAGAAGGAGCTCATCGAGGCCCGCAACCAGGCGGACTCCATCATCTACAGCACGGAGAAGTCCATGAGCGACCTGGGCGATAAGCTGGACGACTCCACCCGCCAGGATCTGCAGAGCAAGATCCAGGAGCTGAAGAACGTCATGGAGGGCGATGACGTGGAGGCCATCAAGAACGCCACCAACGAGCTCTCCCAGGCTTCGCACAAGCTGGCCGAACAGCTGTATCAGCAGCAGAGCCAGGGCGGTGCCGGAGCCGAGGCCGGGGCAGCCGGCGGCGCCCAGGCCGGCGGCGATCAGTCCCAGGAAACCGGTAGCGACGAGGACGTGGTCGACGCGGACTACACCGAGCAGAAATAGCCCCCCTGGCACGAAAGCGGCGGACCCCGGCCGAACCGGGATCCGCCGCTTTCGCCCCCTCGAAATGGCTGCCTGACTTGACAGAGCTACGCGCCCTTTCTATATCTAGGTCCGGTTCCACTGCGGGTGGAGCCGGCCTTTTTTTTACCGCCAACATGCTGGTTCGTTTCCGTCCGCGGTCCGCGGAAAGCGACCGGCTCGTTTTGCCCCAGTGATCCGAATCCTTGCATAGAGGATCCCCCATGAAGACATACCGTTTTGTAAGCCCCTTGTTTTTTTTAGCCGCTTTCCTTGCCGCGGCCCTGCTCCTCTCCTCCTGCCAGCTCCCCACGCGTGTCCCCCCTCCGGAAGAGCCCAAGCCGAGCCTGATGGAACGGGCAGCAGACGCCATGGAACAGGAAGATTTCGACCTGGCCAGCAAGCTGTACTGGCGGGTCCTTCAGGAAGAGGACCTGAGCCGCAAGCTGGAGATCCGAGCCTGGCGGAACCTGGCCCGCAGCGCCCTGCGAAGCGGTCAAACGGAGCGGGCCAGGGAGAGCCTGAAGCGGTGGCGGATACTGGCCCCTGACGCGGCGCAGACCTGGCCCTGGCAGGAGGTCAAATCCGGGCTGATTCGCAGGGAGGTGGGCTTGCAGGCCTATGTCTCCCATCTGCAAGATCTGCTCGACTCCGCCAGACCCTGGCCCCTGAACCTCGGGGCCGGCAAGGCGCTGATCGAGCTGTATACCGAGCGCGAGAGGCCGCGGAAAATACTGTCCACACTGAAGCGCCTGGATGAGCTGGCACAGGAGCGCGAGAAGCGCGGCGAGGTCGTGGAGCTCACCCGGGACCTTGCCTCGAGCATGTCGCAGGAGGCCAGGGCCAAGCTCCTGGGGACCACCACCCGGGAGGAGGCAGCCCGGTTCCCGGTCCTTGTCTTCCGCTGGGAACAGGCCCTGTATCGCTTCCAAGAGGGAGAGACGAGCTGGCAGGATGCCTGGGAGGATATGTCCGGGATCGTGGAGGACGCGGAGCGATTCCTTCGCTCCAGGCTGGAGAAAAGGCTGCGCGCGCTGGAGGAGGAGCACGGCCGGCCACCGCCGGGGATCGTCCTTTTGCTCCCCTTGAGCGGCGGGTACGGGGACATTGGATGGAGGATCGCCCGAGGCGCGGATGCGGCCCAGTGGCGCATGAGCCAACAGGGCCGATCCATCCGTCTGGAAGTCATCAACACCCAGGAGCGCGACTGGCTGGAGCGGCTGTCCAGGCTTTCGGCCACCTATTCCCTGGCCGGAGGTCCCATACGCGCCTCGAGCTGGGAAGAGATCCACCAGTCCGGATTGCACGAGGATCTCGCGTTTTTCACCTTTCGCTCCGTCTTGCGCTCCGGCACCGAAGGCGAGGACGCCTATCGCTTCTTCCCCGGGCGCAAGGACCAGGTCCGGGCCCTGCTGGACATCTGCCGCAAGGAGCTGGAGCTGGACTCCTTCGGGGTGTTGTATCCCAAGAGCTCCTTCGGCCGTTCCATGGCCAGCTCCTTCTGGAA
>JAIPDU010000040.1 GCA_021737525.1 Desulfohalobiaceae bacterium
CCACGGAATCCTTCATCCGGAATATGATCGAGCGCGAGTTCCCCCGGGTCAAGGTTTCCCGCTTGGCCCAGGGTATACCCGTGGGGTCGGACCTGAAGTACGTGGACAAGGAGACTCTGAAGCAGTCACTGCAGCATCGTCAACCCCTGGAATGACATCCCGGGTTGGTTTGGCGAACATGCGAAGCGATTTCCGGGTTCAGCCGCAACCCTGCGGAGTGGAGGGGGTCAACATGTTCCGGTCAAGGGCATGCATTGACAACTCCGGTATGGGAAATTATTTTCTCCTATTGCCCTGAACAAGAGCTCCTTCTCTTCCTATCGGCATCGACGAGGAGGGGGAAATCCGGACAAGTCCTGACAAGCGAGGGTGGCGGAATTGGTAGACGCGCTGGACTTAGGATCCAGTGGCTGTGGCCGTGAGGGTTCGAATCCCTCCCCTCGCACCACCGCCGCTGCTCGAAAGACTTTTCAGGGGATCGCTGAAAGGTCTTTTTTTATATTTGGTGATTGGACGTAAACTCACCCACCTCCTTCGTCGCTGCATAATTTTGAAATCCTCATGTATTAATATACACTGCGGCTTCAAAATTTCGTCTCCTCGTATCTGGGCAAGTTTACGTCCAATCACGGTTTTCGGTCAGGCACTATTAGGCGGAGAGTTCTCGAATGCGGCCGGGTGGCTTGACACCTGCGGGAGCTGGCGAGGCTTTGGCAAAGAGCCGCTCTTTTCGGGGATTCACGGCGACGGCGAAGCGGGGCGGGCGGTGAGCGCTCGAGCCCTGGTAGCGGAATAACCCTAAGACACTAAGGCAGGAGGCATATAGTCGATGGAATATCAGGTGGAAGAAGTTTCCCCGGTTCAGAAGAAGGTCAACGTCACCGTCCCCGCGGAAGAGGTGAATGCGGCTTTGAATGCCACTGTGGCCCTGTTCAGGAAGGACTTGAAGATCTCGGGGTTCCGCCAGGGAAAGGTTCCGGGCGAGCTCGTGGAGGGCCGCTTTCAGAAGGAGGTCTATGAACAGGCCCAAAAGGACCTCTTGAACGTGCATTTCAACCAGATTTTCAGCGAGCTTGGCGTGGAGCCCTCCGCGGGGCTCAATATAGACGATAAGGGCTCGATGAAGAGGGACGAGGATTTCCAGTACAGCATTGAGTTCGAGGTCCGGCCCGATGTCGAGCTCCCGGAATATCACGGCCTCCAGGTGCAGGAGCGCAAGACCGAGGTGGATCAGGAGCAGGTGGACAGCATGATCCATCAGCTGCAGCGCGCCTCGAGCAGCCTAGAGGTAGCGCAGGAGCAGCGGCCCCCGAAGGACGGGGACGTGGCGGTGGTCGACTTCCAGGTGTACGAGAACGGCGAGCCACTGGAGAACTTCCAGTCCACCGGATTCGAGCTGCCCCTGGGACAGGGTCAGGCCCTGGAGGATTTCGAGGCCATCGCCAAGGAGCTCAATCCCGGGGAGCGGACCAGGAAGGAGATCACCTTCCCCGAGGACTTCATCAACGAGGATCTGGCGGGGAAGACCGTGGAAATGGAGGTCCAGCTCAACGTGGTCAAGGAGTACGCCCTGCCCGAGGTGGACGAGGATCTCGCAGCCAAGGTGGGGGCGGGGTCCGTGCAGGAGCTCCGGGACAAGCTGACCGAGAATATGGCCAAGTACCAGGAGAACATGGAGAAGTCCCGCGCCCAGCAGCAGCTGCTGGATCAGCTCTCCTCCCGGGTCGAGGTGCCCATTCCGCCGTCCATGCTCGAGTCGCAGCTGAACTATCTCCTGGAGAGGAAGCGGGAGCAGATGGAGCAGCAGGGCAAGAGCCCCGAGACCCTGGGCAGCGATGAGGAGCTCCGGGAACAGTTTCGGCCCGAGGCGGAGGAGAATGTGAAGAAGCAGCTCATTCTGCTGGAGATCGCCGGCAAGGAAGAGCTGACTGTGAGCGATCAGGAAGTGGAGCGCCAGGTGCAGCGCCTGGCCCAGGAGAACGGACAGGATCCCCAGCAGCTCAAGCAGTATTACGAGCAGAACAACCTGATGTTCGCCCTGCGGGACAGTCTCCTCGCGGACAAGGCCATGGAAACGCTCTATCAATACGCCCAGGTGGAGAAAGTGGACTCCCTGGACGAGGACGAGGAAGCCGAATCAGGCACTGAGTCCGTGTCCGAGTCGGAGCAGGAATAGTTAGTGATTGGATACAAACTCACCGCCAAGGAGCAGCGTTATGAATATACCCATTGTCATCGAAACCACGGGCCGGGGCGAGCGGGCCTATGACATCTATTCCCGCTTGCTCAAGGACCGGATCATCCTTTTGGGCACTCCAGTCGACGACTACGTGGCCAACTTGATCTGCGCCCAGCTCCTTTTCCTGGAGTCCGAGGACACGGAGAAGGAGATCAACTTCTACATCAATTCCCCCGGGGGATCGGTCACAGCCGGTCTGGCCATCTACGACACCATGCAGTATATCTCCGCGCCGGTGGCCACGCTCTGTCTGGGCCAGGCCTCGAGCATGGGGGCCCTGCTCTTGGCCGGCGGCGCGCCCGGATTGCGCTTCGGCCTTCCGGACAGCAGGGTGCTCCTGCACCAGCCCATGGGCGGATTCCAGGGACAGGCCTCGGATATTGACATTCAAGCCAGAGAGATTATTCGTCTTAAGAAGAGGCTGAACGAGATCCTGGCTCAGCATACGGGCCAGGACCTGGAACAGGTGGAAACGGACACGGACCGCGACTATTTCATGAGCGCCGAAGAGGCCAGGGAATACGGCGTCATCGACGAGGTCCTGCAGTCCAGAAAGGATATGGCTGGCCGGAAATAGGGCCCAGCCGATCTCACAAGGAACCGGCCTGCGATTAATAAACTAAGGCCTTGGGATATAGAGATGGATACGGAAGAGAATACCCAGAACGGCGTGACCTGCTCTTTTTGCGGCAAGACGCAGGAAAATGTGCAGCGTCTCATTGCCGGACCGGATGTCTACATCTGCGACGAGTGCGTGGGGCTCTGCAACGAGATCCTGACCCAGGACAAGCTCACCGAGGAGACCGAGGAGGGGAGGCACCTGCCTCCGGATGCGGTCAAGAAGGCCCTGGACGAGTACATCATCGGCCAGGAGGAGGCCAAGCGCATCCTTTCCGTGGCGGTGTACAACCACTACAAGCGGGTCCACTACAAGGAGAACTCGCAGCAGGACGTGCAGCTGGACAAGAGCAACATCCTCCTGCTGGGGCCCACGGGGTGCGGCAAGACCCTCATGGCCCAGACCCTGGCCCGCATTCTGCAGGTCCCCTTCGCCATAGCCGACGCCACGAATCTCACCGAGGCGGGATACGTGGGCGAGGATGTGGAGAATATCCTGGTGCAGCTGTTGCAGAACGCGGACTACGATATCGAGGCCGCCTCCAAGGGGATCGTGTATGTGGACGAGATCGACAAGATCTCCAAGAAGTCCGACAGCGCCTCGATCACCAGGGACGTTTCCGGAGAGGGGGTGCAGCAGGCCCTGCTCAAGATCATGGAGGGGACCGAGGCCAACATCCCCCCCAAGGGCGGACGCAAGCATCCCCAGCAGGAATATATCCGGCTGGATACGAGCAATATCCTCTTCATCATGGGCGGCGCGTTCATCGATCTGGAGCGGATTATCAAGATGCGCACCCAGGGCACTGCCATGGGCTTCGGCGCGGATGTGGGCGCGCACAAGGAAAAGAGCCAGGGAGAGATCCTGCGACAGGTGCGCCCCGACGACCTGATCAAGTTCGGGCTGATCCCCGAATTCGTGGGCCGCATCCCGGTCCAGGCCGCCCTGGACGAGCTGGAGGAGGACGATCTGGTCCGCATCCTGACCGAGCCCAAGAACGCCCTGGTCAAGCAGTACCAGAAGCTCTTCGAGCTGGATCACGTTTCGCTTCATTTCACGCAGAACGCCCTCAAGGCCATCGCCAGGCAGTCCATGGAGCGCAAAACAGGGGCCAGGGGGCTGCGGAGCATCATGGAGTCCAAAATGATGGACATCATGTACCGGCTGCCCTCCCTGGAAGGGGTTCAGGAATGCGTGATCAACAGCTCCACGGTGGAGGAAGGCGCGGAGCCGATCCTGTTCTACGAGAAGCGGGCAAAAACCGCCTGATCCCGCCTTTTGTCGAGCATTTCGCGCTCTGTTCGATCCCCTGTCCTCTCTGTTTTTCGTAAACATATAACACCGCCTCCGGGCGCCCCGGATGGGCCGCCGCGGGGGCGGTGAATCCCATATAGGAGGTCCTATGACCGGAACACCGCAACAGATGCCGCTGATGACCCTGCGGGAAGTGGTCATGTTTCCCCAGTCCATCGCACCGCTCTATGTGGGGCGGCAGGCGTCCATCCGGGCTGTGGAGCAGGCCCTGACCGAATACGATAAGCACATCCTTCTGGCTACCCAGCGCGATCCGGAGGTGGAGAATCCGGATGTGGAGCAGGTCTACGGCATGGGCGTTGTGTGCAAGATCCTGCAGCTTCTGCGCATGCCTGACGGTACGGTGAAGGTGCTCTTCGAGGGACAGCACCGCGCCATTTGGCAGGGAAGCGACCCGCTGTTCAAGTCCGATGAGGAATTCCCTGTCGTGGCAGTGGAGCCCGTCCAGGAGCCGGAAACCTGGGACGAGGAGGCCCGGACCCTGGTCCAGATGACCCAGGAGTCCGTGAACAATCTGGCCCAGGGCGGCAACCGGATATCCAAGGAGGGGCTCAAGGCAATCCAGGAGCTGGAGAATCCCGGGGAGCTGGCGGATACAGTGATCCCCTATCTCAAGGCGGATTACGAGAAAAAGCAGAGCATCCTGGAGCTCGTCGATCCCAAGCGGCGCCTGGAGGAGGTTTACGGCCTGCTCGTCGCGGAGCTGGAACACTCCCAGGTGGAGCAGAAGATCAACGAGCGGGTCAAGGAACAGATCGAGGCCAATCAGAAGAACTACTACCTCAACGAGCAGCTCAAGGCTATCCACAAGGAGATGGGCCTGGAGCAGGAGCCCGGAGAGGAAGGACAGGAGCTCCTGGAGCGCCTGGACGCCAAGGAGATGCCAGAGGAGGCCCGGGAGAAGGCCCGCAAGGAGATCAAGAAGCTGCAGCAGATGCAGCCCTCCTCCGCGGAATACACCGTGGTCCGCAACTATGTGGACACTGTGCTGGACCTGCCCTGGGACCAGCTCAAGGAAACCGAGCTGGATCTGGACCAGGCCGACAAGATCCTGGACGAGGACCACTACGGACTGGAGAAGCCCAAGGAGCGGATCCTGGAGTTTTTGGCCGTGCAGCAGATGGTGCAGAAGATGCAGGGCACCATCCTCTGCCTGGTGGGTCCTCCGGGAGTGGGCAAGACCTCCCTGGCCAAATCCATCGCCCGCAGCACGGACCGGGAGTTCATTCGCCTCTCCCTGGGAGGTGTCCGGGACGAGGCGGAGATCCGCGGGCACCGCAGGACCTATGTGGGCGCCATGCCCGGCAAGATCCTGCAGAACCTCAAGCGGCGGGAATACAACAATCCGGTGATGTGCCTGGACGAGGTGGACAAATTGAGCTCCGACTTCCGGGGCGATCCCTCCTCGGCCCTTTTGGAGGTGCTGGATCCGGAGCAGAACTACGCCTTCAACGACCACTATCTGGACCTGGAGTACGACCTGTCCAACATCTTCTTCGTGACCACGGCGAATACGCTGCAGACCATCCCCTGGGCCCTGCGGGACCGCATGGAGGTCATCGAGCTCCCCGGATATCTGGAGACGGAGAAGATGCACATCGCGCAGAAGTTCCTGCTCCCCAAGCAGCTCGCAAAGCACGGACTGAGCGGGGAAAACATCCATGTGTCCGAGGGGGCCATCAATGAGGTGATGCGCCGTTACACCCGCGAGGCGGGGGTGCGGAATCTGGAGCGGGAGCTGGCCAACATCTGCCGCAAGGTGGTCCGGCGCTTTGTCCAGAACAAGGAGGACAGGCAGAAGGTCCAGGTGACCAAGAAGAGCATTCCGGGCTACCTCGGCGTGCCCCGCTATCGCTACGGCGAGCGCGAGCAGGAGGCCCAGGTGGGTCTGGGGACGGGCATGGCCTGGACCGAGCTGGGCGGCGAGCTGCTCATGATTGAAGTGGCCCTGATGAATGGCACGGGCAAGATCGAGGTCACGGGCAAGATCGGTGACGTGATGCAGGAGTCCGCGCGCGCGGCTCTGAGCTATGTGCGTTCCCGTTCCGGGCTCTTCGGTCTGCGGCCGGAGTTCTACAAGGAGATCGACGTGCATGTGCACATCCCAGAGGGAGCAACCCCCAAGGACGGGCCCTCCGCCGGGATCACCATGGCCACGTCCCTGGTTTCCTCCCTGCTGAACATGCCAGTGGACAACAGCCTGGCCATGACCGGGGAGATCACCCTGCGGGGCAGGGTCCTGCCCATCGGCGGGCTCAGGGAGAAGCTTCTGGCAGCGCACCGGGGCCATATCAGCAAGGTGATCATCCCCAGGGAGAACAGCAAGGATCTCAAGGAAGTGCCCCAGGCCATCCTCAAGGATCTGGAGATCAGGGAAGTGGATCACATGGACGAGGTGCTCCCCAATGCCTTGGTCAACGTGGGCCAGGAAGAGATCTTTCGCGGCAAGAACGACGCCATTCCCCTGGTGCAGTATCTGCGCAAGGAAGAGCAGACGCGCAAGACGCAATAAGGGGTGCCTATGAGGCACGCCCCGATAAAATAAAAAGGGACGCGCTCCGGCGCGTCCCTTTTTTATGGGCAAATAGGGTTCATCGCATGTTTTCGAACCGCCAAGTCGCGAAGGGCGCCAAGGAAGAATATTGTGCCCTGCTGGGTTGAACAGCAGGGCACAAGGCCTTGCCACTCAACAAGAGAATGGCGTCTTGTTCATATCTCCCTGAAAATAACGAATGGACTCTAATGGTCAGATTCACAAGAAAAGCGGAATAGAAGGCTCAGTTTTTGCTTTGCGGCAACCCCGCAAAGCAAAAGATCTTCCCTTGGCGACCTTGGCGCCTTGGCGGTTTCCATTCTTCAGAATCATGGAAGAATATAGCGGCAGAGCCAGACTTAAAGCATCTAATCTTCATCGGGGAAGACGGCCTCGTACGCGGCCGTAAACTCCGCAAACCCGCCCTGATCGATAGCCTCGCGGGCCCCTCGGATCAGCTCCAGGTAGAAGGCGAGGTTGTGCAGGGTGTTCAGGCGGTAGGCCAGAAGCTCCCGGGAGACGTAGAGATGGCGCAGGTAGGCCCGGGAAAAGGTGCGGCAGGTGTAGCAGGAGCACTCCGGGTCCAGGGGGGCGGTGTCCTCGCGATAGCGTGCCTGCTTGATGGCGACTTTGCCTTGCGAGGTGTACAGGGTGCCGTTGCGGGCGTTTCTGGTGGGCAGGACGCAGTCGAACATATCCACGCCCTGGCCGATGGCCCGCAGGATGTCCAGGGGCTTGCCCACGCCCATGAGGTAGCGGGGCCGTTCCCTGGGCAAAAGCGGGGCTGTGGATGCAAGGATTTCCCAGAGCAGGTGCTTGGGTTCGCCCACGCTGAGGCCCCCGATGGCGTACCCGTCGAAGGGGAGGTCGCATATTTGGCGCGCGCTTTGTTCCCGCAGCCCGGGATAAAATCCTCCCTGAACGATGCCGAAGAGGAGCTGGCGGGTGGGATGGGGCCGCGCCCGCAGGGAGCGCTCGGCCCACCGGGTGGTTCGCTCCGCGGCGATGCGGGTGCGCTCGAAGTCCGTGCCATGGGCCACGCATTCGTCCAGGACCATCATGATGTCCGAGCCGATGTTCTCCTGGATGCCCACCACCCCCTCGGGAGTGAAGAAGTGCTTGGAGCCGTCGATGTGCGAGGAGAAGGCCACCCCGTCGTCGCTGACCTGCCGTAGCGCGGAAAGGGAGAAGACCTGGAACCCGCCGCTGTCGGTGAGGATGGGGCCCTGCCAGGAGGAGAAGTCGTGCAGCCCGCCCAGCCGGGCCAGGAGCTCGTCTCCGGGGCGGAGATAGAGGTGGTAGGTGTTGCCCAGGATGATCTCGGCCCCGATATCCTCGAGGTCCTGTGGGGACAGGCTCTTGACGCTTCCAGCGGTGCCCACAGGCATGAAGACCGGGGTCCGGACCGGACCATGGGCGGTATGCAGCACACCGCGCCTTGCCCGGCGGTCTGTTGCTTCGATGCGAAAGGTACCGGCTTGCATGATCGCTCCAGAATTTGCAGTCTCGGGGTCGTGGGCCCGGGGTTGCGTGGCGTCGACACCCATACAACGAAACCCCGTGCGGGAACAAGCATAGCAGGAGCAGCAAACCAGGAAGGAGCGATGCGACCATGCTCAAGAGCGACGATCTCAGGAGCACACTCAGGCGGATCGACGGCAAGGGGTACAAGGCGTACAAGGATCTGCAGGGCGACTACGATCTGGGAGGCTTCGTGCTGCACGTGGACAACGTGCAGAGCGATCCCTACGCCCCTCCGAGCAAGATGCGGGTCAGCCTGCCCCAGTCCCGGGCGGGATTCCCGGAGGAGATGTTCTCCAACCGGATCCGGCGCGTGGCCCTGGAGGACTATCTGAACCGCTGTTTTCTCAAGGCCTGTTCCCACGGTGGGCAGCGCGACGTGGGGATCGACCGCCCGGGCCAGGAGATCCTGGAGCGGACCGCCATGCGGGTCACGGCAGACAGGGTCGAGGCCCGGATCACCGTGGGGCTGCCAGCCAAGGGGCGGAGCATTCTGGGCCGCAAGGCGGAGCAGATTCTGCTCCGGGACCTGCCGGAAATGGTGGACAGCTCCCTGCTTCTTTCCAGTCTGGAGCGGGAGCGGCTCTGGGGCCATATCCAGGTCTGCGAGGATCAGGAGGTCCTGCGCGGGGAGCTGGCCGGCAGGGGCCTGGTGGCCTTCGTGGGCAACGACGCGGTCCTTCCCCGCAAGAGCGGGGTGAGCGACGCGCCCATGCCCCGGGACAAGGCGATTCCCTTTGTGGCGCCCTCCGAGCAGGAGGTGAGCGTCGAGCTCCCCCATAGCGGCACGGTGACCGGGATGGGGGTTCCCCAGGGAGTGACCCTGGTCGTCGGCGGCGGATACCACGGCAAGTCCACCCTGCTCAAGGCCCTGGAGCGCGGGGTGTACAACCACGTGCCGGGGGACGGGCGGGAATACGTGGTCTGCGACGCAAGCGCGGTCAAGATCCGGGCGGAAGACGGCCGCTCCGTGATCCGGGTCAATATCGAGCCCTTCATCAGCGACCTGCCCTTCGGGGAGGACACCTCGCGCTTTTCCTCGGACAACGCCAGCGGGAGCACCTCCCAGGCGGCGAACATCATGGAGGCCCTGGAGGCGGAGAGCCGGCTCCTGCTCCTGGACGAGGACACCAGCGCGACCAACTTCATGATCCGGGACGGCCGGATGCAGCACCTGGTGGCCAAGGAGGACGAGCCCATCACTCCCTTCATCGACAGGGTCCGGGAGCTGTCCTCGGAGATGGGGGTCTCCACCATCCTGGTCCTGGGCGGCAGCGGGGACTACTTCGAGCTCGCGGACACCGTGCTCATGCTCAAGGAATACCGGCCCTTCGATGTCACGGCGCGGGCCGGGGAGCTGGCGGAAATGTATGTCACCCAGCGCAGGACGGAGATCAAGGAGCCCCTGAAGGAGGTGACCCCGCGCGTGCCTCTGCGCAAGTCCTTTCAGCTGGGGGAGCGGGACAAGATCAAGACCAAGGGCCTGACCAGCGTGCTGGTGGGACGGACAGCGATCGACCTGTCCCAGGTGGAGCAGCTCGTGGACGAAAGCCAGACCCGGTCCATAGCCGCCCTGTTCAAGAAGCTGGGCCAGGAGGGTGCGAAAGGGGAGATGAGTCTCTCGGAGACTGTGGACGCGCTCCTGGAGTCCATTCGGGAGGAAGGATTGGACGTCCTCTCCGGCTTTCGGGGCAAGCATCCCGGGTACATGGCCCTGCCCAGGAAGCAGGAGCTGTGCGCCGCGGTGAACCGCTATCGGAG
>JAIPDU010000041.1 GCA_021737525.1 Desulfohalobiaceae bacterium
TTCACAGGGCAGTTTTTAACTTCGAACCTCCGCTAAATCGTTCAAAAATACCCCGTGAAGGATTAGAATAGGATTGCCGCCTCTGCCTTTGTCGGGGTTCGGCATGCGCTTGGGCACGGATCGTTTTTTGCATGAGTGCTCCGTTCGAATCAAGGGCGCGATCGAGCTTTGCCCACCTGCATGGATCCCGTCAGCTTGGGCTGTTGATTTCGTGTTTCCCAAATGGGGAGTTTTGTGCTCGGCTTTGCTCCAAGTTGTTCCCGAGTCCCGCGAAGTGGTATTCTTGGGGCACAGGAGGGTCCTCCAGGATCGAGGACGAAAGTCCTGCTCCGGGTTGTGCTGTCTGTTATTCACTGTGGCGAGCGATGAGGCCCATTGAGAATCCTCCAAGCTGACTGGAAGCATTATGCGAAAAAAACAGGCATTCCTTTGGCATCTGGCGATCTCCCTGCTCCTTGTGCTCCTTTTCGTTTCCCGGGCCGCGGGACAGGAACTGATCCTGCGGAATATGATCGTGAATAATGACCAGGGCGTGGTCCATCTCCGTTTCGGATTGCGGGCCCGGGATGCGGAAAAGCTGTCCCGGTACCTGAAGCAGGGAACCGATTTGCGGCTCGTCTGCACCGCGGCCATGGATCTGGAGCGGAATCTGTGGTTGGATAAGGAGTTGCGTCGCAGCGCCAAACAATCACTCTTGCGATACGACTCCCTGGATGACGAGTACCGAATCAGCATGGGGAAGAATAAAACGAGCGAGCGGGACAGCGATCTTTCCTCCCTGTTGCACAAAGAGTGGGGGCGGATCGATATGTATTTGGGTCCCTGGCCCGAAAAATACAAGGAAGAGAACCTGGCTCTGCATCTCAGGGTCCGATTGATTCGCACCGATGTCCCTGTGTGGCTGAAGAGGACCCTCTTCTTCTGGTCCTGGAACGTGGTGCCGGTCAAGAACTACCGCATTCGCTTCGGGAGCTAGGCATGGCGCCTTCTCCGATACAGGCCCATATACCGCAATCCGCCAAGAAACGCACGCGCCGGGAGCTCCTGCTGGCCCTGGGGGCCTTTCTTCTGATCATTCTCCTGATTTGGATCGAGCTCCAATTCTTCGGGGTCAATTCCTACCTCTTCCTGGCCATAATCAATCTCAATCTCATCCTCCTGCTGGTCATTCTCTTTCTGGTCCTGCGCAACGGAGTGAAGCTCTTCCTGGACCGGAAACGGAATGTCAGAGGCTCCAGACTGCGCACCAAGCTGGTCCAGGCCTTCATCCTCCTCTCCATCCTGCCCACGCTGCTCATGTTTCTTGTAGCGGTGAAATTCGTCCAAACCTCGGTGGACTACTGGTTTCGCACCCAAGTGGACACCTCCATGAACCAGGCCCTCGAGGTGGGCAAGGACATTTATTCCATGTCCAGTGAAAGGCTGGGCCAAAAAGGGAGCTTCATCCTCAATCGGGTCCGCGAGAGGGAGCTCCTCTGGGGCGGCCCGGGAATGGATCGCTATCTGCAGCGGAAGGCCCGGGAGTACTCCCTGAGCCTGATAGGGGTGGTTCGTCCGGATATACAGCGTCAGAACTGGCACGCGGGCGAGGAATGGGAGGGGAAGTGGCCTCTGGTGAAGAGCCGCGTGAACTGGAGCAAACTCAAGCAGAGCCCGGAGATGCGTTCCCTCATCCTGCAGGGCGGGGACAGGGACCTTCTCCTGCAGGTCGTCCCGGTGGATGATGCGGAAACAGGGTTTCTCCTCCTGGGCCGGACATTCGAGCAGGGTTTTCTGAACAAGCTGGAGGAGATCGCCAAGGGGGTAACCGAATACAAGCAGCTCAAGGGACTCAAGAACCCGCTGAAAACAGCCCTGTATATCATTCTGGGCATCATGACCCTCTTGATCGTGTTGGGGGCCATGTGGTTCGGCTTCCGGCTGGCCAGAGAGATTTCCGCGCCGATTCAGGCGCTCTCCCAGGGAACGCAGCGAATTGCAGAAGGGGATCTGGAGGTCCGGCTGGAGGATCAGTCCTCGGACGAGCTGGGCATGCTGGTGCAGTCCTTCAATACCATGGCCGCGGATCTGGAACAGAGTCAACAGCGCCTGAACCAGGCCAACAGGGATCTCGCCCGCCAGAATCGGGAGCTGGAGCAGCGGCGGCGCTACATGGAGGCGGTGCTGAACAATATCACCTCCGGCGTGGTTTCCCTGGATACCCGGGAACGGATAAGCACCCTGAACAATGCCGCCAAAAAAATCCTCAATATCGAGTCGGACGACTTCCTGGGCCTCCATCCCCAGGATGTCCTGCCCGTGGAGTATCAGGCCATGGTGCGGGACGTTCTGGACAAGCTGAAGTCCGCACCTGAGAGTCTTTGGCAGAAACAACTGGATGTCCCTCTTGCCGCCGGGGAGCGGAAGCTCTTGATCAACGCGGTGGGCCTGAAGGGCAAACAGAGCGAGGAAATGGGCGTTATCGTGGTGTTCGAGGATATCACCGAGCTGGACAAGATGCAGCGGATGGCTGCCTGGAGGGAAGTGGCCAAGCGCGTGGCCCATGAGATCAAGAACCCCCTGACTCCGATCAAGCTTTCCGCCCAGCGTTTGGAACGCAAATACAGGCCTCAGCTCCAGGAGGAATCCTTCAGCGAAAGCATCGACCTGATCGTGCGTCAAGTGGAGCATATGCAGCAGATGGTCAAGGATTTTTCCACCTTCGCCAAGCTCCCGGAGCTCTCCTTTCGGGAAAATGCCATCCCCCCGCTGCTCGAGGAGGTCGTGGGCCTTTTCCGGAACAGTCATTCCGGTGTCCGCTGGTCTCTGCGCGTGGAAGAGGATATCCCCGCTTTCCGATTCGACCGTGCGGCCCTCAGGCGGGTGGTGATCAATCTGTTGAGCAATGCGGCGGAGGTCCTCCAGAACCGGGAGAATCCCGAAGTGGAGATCGCGGCTGGATATCTGTCCAGGGGGCGCCAAGTGTGGATCGCCATTCGGGATAACGGGCCCGGGTTGGAAGCGGAGGAGCAGGACAAGCTCTTCGAGCCCTATTTCTCCAAGAAGAAAAGCCATACCGGTCTCGGGCTCACCATAGTCAAATCGATTGTCAACGACCATCAGGGCTCGATTCGGGTGGAGACAAGCCCAGAGGGCGGACTCACCTTCAAGATGGAGTTCCCGGTCTGAAAAGGGGAGAGGGCTGATGCATTCCAGGATACTGGTTGTGGATGACGAAGAGGATATCCGGATGTCCCTTGTCGGGATCCTTGAGGACGAGGGATATGAGGTGCGGACCTGCGAAAGCGGGGAAGAGGCGCTCGGGATCATGGCCAGTGAGGAAGTGGACGCCCTGTTTCTGGATATCTGGTTGACCGGCAGGGACGGAATGGACGTCCTGGAAACCGTGCGCCGGGACTACAGTGATGTACCCGTGATCATGATCTCCGGACACGGGAATATTGAAACAGCGGTTCAGACAATCAAGATGGGGGCCTTCGATTTCATCGAGAAACCCCTGTCCCTGGAGAAAGTGGTTGTCGCCGCAAGCAAGGCCTTGGAATTCAGGGGGTTGCAGCAGGAGAACAGGGATCTTCGTTCCCGGGCCCGCGGGAATTACGTCGAGAATATCAGCGGAAAAAGCCCCATGATCCGTGAGCTCCGTCAACAGATCGATAAGGTGGCCCCAACGGATGCCTGGGTGCTCATTACCGGAGATAACGGAACCGGCAAGGAAATTGTGGCCAGGGCTCTGCACAAGAAGAGCAGGCGCGGCAGACGGCAAATGATCGCAGTCAATTGCGCCGCCATCCCCGAGGAGCTCATCGAGAGCGTGCTATTCGGCCACGAGAAGGGTGCTTTCACCGGCGCGGACAAGACCTATCCCGGCAGGTTCGAGCTGGCGCACAAAGGAACTCTCTTCCTGGACGAAATCGGGGATATGAGCCTGAAGACCCAGGCCAAGATCCTCCGGCTCCTGGAAGAGCAGTCCTTCGAGCGGGTGGGCGGGCGCAAGAGCATCAATGTGGATGTTCGCCTCATCGCCGCCACGAACAAGGATCTCTTGACCGAAATGAAACAGGGCAGATTCCGGGAGGACCTCTACTACCGGCTCAATGTGTTCCCCTTGTATGTGCCCCGCCTGAGGGAACGCAAGGAGGACATTCCCCAGCTTCTGGAGGAGTTCATGCAGAGCCAGTGCCAGGAGAACGGCCTCAAGAGCGTGGCCTTCACGGAAAGGGCCCTGGAGACCCTCGTGCGTTATCCCTGGCCGGGAAATGTCCGGGAGCTGAAGAATTTCACCGAGCGCATGCTCATCATGTACCCCGGGCAGACCGTCGAGTTGCAGCATCTTCCCCAGGAGATCAGGGAAGCGGAGGCATCCGCGCCTGAAGGGAATCCGGAGAGCGACGGTGTCGTGGATTACGGGGCCTGGGATTTTAAACAGGCCCGGGCGGAATTCGAAAAGGATTTCCTGGAGAAGAAACTGGCCGAGTGCGAGGGAAATGTGACCAGGCTTGCCGAGGTCATCGGATTGGAGCGCAGCTATCTCCACCGTAAGCTCAAGGCCTACGGGATCCATGGTTAAACCTCCCCTTTTTCGTCCAGGGGGTGCTTCAAGACGGCCCTGGCTCCCCAGCCGATCCGACTCCAGCTCGGCCCAACCGGCCGCCCGGGCCGCGGCCCCCGCTGTTCGGGGATGTTTAGAGATCCTTCTCAATAACATATTGGGAAGATTGACCGGAATCCCGGGCTGTGCTAAGTAATATAATCTTTGAAATGGTGTCCATCCGGGCGAATGAACGCGCCATGCCCGACTCCCTGTTGCGTTCCGTCTGTGGAGCCGCAGCAGCGCTGCATCAGCCAGGGTTCGCCTCGCCTGCCCCGGCTTGGTTGAGCCCGCAATGACGGGGGCGTAAGGGTTGTGGCTTCATAGGCATCCATGGCGGGGTGATTCTCCGGGAAGGGTAGCGGGAATGCTTGTTTCCGTTAAGCTATACGCGACATTGCGCGGCTATCAGCCCCGGGACGGCGTTCTCGAGATCGAGGAGGGCGCCTCGGTGCAAGAGGTCCTGCACAGCCTTGGTGTTCCCGTCGAGGAGGCGAAGGTCGTTTTTGTCAACGGCAGGCACGCGTCCCTGGATCAGGGGCTGCAACAGGGGGATAAGCTGGCGGCTTTTCCGGCTGTGGGGGGAGGTTAGGCAAGAAGTCCGCATCTTATGGACCGCGGCCTTCGATCCGGGACGAATCCGGGTTGATCGGCATTCATGCCGGTTTTTTTGAATGTTTGTGGAGGCGTGAGACTCAAAGGACGGACCAACTGTTTTGTTGTTTCCTCGAAATACCAAAAGATGGAAGCTTGTTTCCGGGAAGAAACTATCCAGGGAATGTGGCTCTTGTGCGGAGCCCCTGTCACGGTTGCGCCTGAAGCGAAGCAGGAAAAGGCTCCTCTGGTGTATTCTCGGCCTGAGCATGGTTTTGTCCCTTCTCTCATTGGTCTCATTCCACAAAGATTCCCTGGTGCGGCGGACCAGGGCCGTGAGCCCGGAAACCGCCTCCGTGGAAGGCAACAACACGGGAACAGAGGCCCTTCTCCGGGATTTCGCGGTTTGGAAGGTAGAGCCGTTTTCCCTGAGCCAAGGGAAGAATCCGGTGGCTCCGGAATCCGGTCCCTCTGCAAGCGCGGAAACGAGCTCGACAAGGACACAGTGTCTTTATGTCGAGTCCGGGGATACCGCAAGCTCTATCCTGTCCGACTACCTGGGCCCTTCGGACATCTTTCGCCTCAGCCGCGAATGCCGCGATGCCTATCCCCTTAACCGGATCAAGACGGGTCACGAATACAGGCTGCTCTTCCAGGATGAACGACTTATCGGGTTCGAATACGATATCGATGCCGAGAGCAAGCTCCATGTTGCCATCGAAGACGGCGATTTCCGGGCACGTAGGGAAAGGATCGACTATGATACCCGGGACAAGCTGATCCGGAGCCGGATCGAGGCGAGCCTGTTCCAGGCCGTGGAGCAGGCCGGGGGAACGGCCTCGCTGGCAGTCTCCCTGTCACAGATCTTTGCCTGGGACATCGATTTCATCCGTGATGTGCGCCAGGGGGATTCCTTCCGCCTCCTCGTGACTGAGCGCTATCGACGCGGCGAATTCGTCGGCTACGGAAAAATCAAAGCCGCCAGATTCGTCAATCAGGGGCAGGAGTTCAACGCCTTCCTCTACCGGACCAGTGCCGGGCGCGAGGAATACTTCGACTCGCAGGGACAGGCCCTGAGAAAGACCTTCCTCAAGGCCCCCCTGCAATTCAGCCGTATCTCTTCCGGGTATACCTGGAAGCGGAGGCACCCTGTTCTGGACACGGTGCGCCCCCATTTGGGGATCGATTACGCCGCATCGAGGGGAACACCCATCAAGAGCGTCGCCAGGGGCCGGGTTGTGGAAAAAAGCTATTCCAGAGAGGCGGGTAATTATCTCAAGATCCGTCATCCCAACCACTACGTGACAGTGTATAACCACATGTCCGGCTATGCCGCGGGTATCCACGCAGGCGCCGAGCTGGAGCAGGGCAAGGTGATCGGCTACGTGGGCAGCACCGGGCTGAGCACGGGCCCGCACCTGGATTATCGGGTCAAGCGATACGGCAAGTACAAAAATCCCCGCAAGATCGAGTCCAAGCCGGTGAAATCCATTCCCGAGCCGGAAATGACCGCCTTCCGTCAAACCATTCGTCCGCTTCGGGCCGCCTTGAATTCAAAGGGCCCGGAACTGGCCGCTCTTTCCGGGCAGGAGCCCAGGTAATCCGGCTCCGGATCCGCGGAAGAAGGTTTGGGATTCAAACGGCACGGACCCCGTCGGCATCTCCATCATCAGACAAGGGTCATGCGGACCCTTCACGCCTCCGCCACGGGACAAGGCGCATCAGGTGTCGTTTTGGGTCCGGACAGGACGGGGGAACGGCAATAAGCATCCCTGAAGAAAATCACGCGAGGTGGGCAGGCATGATCGAGGGCTTCCGCTTCGGCGAAATCGTTATAAGCGGGACAAGGTATGGAAACGATGTCAAGATCCTGGCCCAGGGGGATGTGATCCATCCCTGGTGGCGGGGGAGCGGGCACCGTGTCGAGCCCGGGGATGTACAGGATATCCTCGGGGACGAGCCGCAAGTCCTGATTCTGGGCATGGGCCAGCCGGGACAGATGACTGCGAGTCCGGCCCTGCGCAACGAGTTGGACCGGATCGGGATCCGGCTCGTGGAGAAGCCCACCGCCCAGGCCATGGAAGAGTTTAACGCCGCCCTGGACCGGGGTGAGCGGGTCTGCGCCGGATTGCATCTTACCTGTTGAGGCGTGGCCCGGAAAAGGGGAGTGTGTTGTGGCTGAAGTCGGCTTCGTTCTGGGCGGATGCAGGAGCGGCAAGAGCGGCTATGCCCAGAAAAAGGTCCTCGAGGCGAAGGAGCAGGACAAGATTTTCCTCGCCACTTGTGCGCCGCGGGATGACGAGATGCGTCTGAGAGTCGAGCGCCACCGCCTGGAGCGCGGGGACCGGTGGCGCACCGTGGAGGAGGGCTTGCTGCTTGAGGAGACGGTTCAAAACCAAGCCGGAAAGGATTCCGTGCTCCTGGTGGATTGTCTGGGGATGTGGGTCAGCAATCTCCTGGGAGAGGGCCTGGATGAGGCTGCCTGCCGCGAGCGGTTCACAGCCCTGGGCAGGGCTTTGGAGCGGACCGCGGGCCCGGTGTGGCTGGTCTCCAACGAGGTGGGCTGCGGGATTGTTCCCGGGGACGCTGTGAGCCGGAGCTATCGGGACCTGCTGGGAATGCTGAATCAGGAGGTTGCCGGGATCTCGGACCGGGTGGTCTGGATGGTGGCCGGCCTGCCCGTGGAGATAAAGGGGGACTCATGAGGCGCTTCCTCGGGGCCCTGCGATTCATGACCTCCCTCCCTCTGGGCCGCGGAGGCGCTGACTCCTTCCAGCCGCAAGGCATGGGGCCGTATTTTCCCCTGGTCGGGATTGGGCTGGGGCTCATTCTCGCCCTTGCGGACGGGCTCTTCCTCACCCTCTGGTCCGGGCCCGTGGCAGCCTGGCTGGACGTGGTCCTCTTGATCCTGCTTACCGGGGCGCTGCATCTGGATGGCCTGGGAGACGCAGCTGACGGGCTTTTCAGTCATCGCGGCCGGGCCGAGGCCCTAGAGATCATGAAGGACACCCGTGTGGGTGTGATGGGCCTAGTTGCCGTGATCGCGGTCCTGGGCATCAAGTGGGGCGGCATTCTGGGCCTGGAGCAGGGGAGGTGGCTGGCCCTGATCCTGGTTCCGGGTTATTCCCGCAGCTCCCTGCTCCTGGCCATGCGTTTCCTCCCCTATGGCAGGCCCGAGGGGGGGCTGGGCAGCGAATTCTGCCGGATAGGTCCGGGATGGCGATCCTTTTGGGGGCTGGGGCTGCTCGTGGCCTGCTCCCTTTTCCTCGGATGGGGTGCCCTTGTGCTCAACGCCGCATTCGCGGGCCTCACCTTCCTGATCCTTTGGTTTTACGCCCGCCGGATCGGCTGCATTACCGGAGATACACTCGGTGCAATGAACGAGGTGCTCGAGGCCGGCCTATTCCTCGCCCTGGCCGCTGTCTGAGGTTTGTTTCCGCTTTTTCAGGAAAAGGAGATAGGCCCCGCCGAGGAGGAGGCAGAAAAGGACGGCCACAAGGGTGGCGTCGCGCAGATAGGTCGAAATCAGCTCCGGATTCTGGCCGAACCAGAATCCCAGCAGGGCCAGCACCGCGACCCAGCACCCCGCCCCCAGGGCGGTGAACAGGCAAAAGAGGAAGAGGTCCATCCTGGCCAGGCCCGCGGGGAGGGAGATGTACTGCCGGACTCCGGGCAGGAGCCTGGCGATGAAGGTGCTGATATGGCCGTGCCGATCGAAGAAGACCTCGGCCCGGTGCAAGGACTTGGGGCCGATAAAGAGGTAACGCCCGTAGCGCAAGAGGAACGGCCTGCCCACGACCAGGGCCAGCCAGTAGTTGAACAGCCCGCCAAGCAAACTGCCTCCGGTTCCGGCCAGGATGACCAGCCAGAGATTCATGGACCCCCTCGCAGCCAGATAGCCCGCCGGCGGGATGACCACTTCGCTGGGGAAGGGGAAGAAGGAGGATTCCAGAAACATCAGCCCTGCCACGCCCAGGTAGCTGATCTGGCCGATCGCCTCCAGGATCCAGTGCGCCATCTCCTGCAGCATATGCTTCTCTGCCTTTAGTGGACCCGTATCAGGGCGATTGAATGTTTGCGGCAAGGGGCTGACTTGTCGATCAGAGCCGGGAAAGCGACGGATTCCGTCCGCAAACAGGGCCAACCTACGTGCTTTTCAGGATGATGGCAATTCGTGGGGATTGGCTTTCGCTATGGCGTATTTTTTCACGGAGCTTGAAGCGTCCCGGATAATACGCTTATTGATTCAGATCCGCGAAAGCCACCACGGGGCTTTTCGAGCGAGGAGGCTCCGGTTCTGAATTTTCTAAGGCTCCTCCTGTGGGGGCACCCCTGCCCCCACCCGACTCGAGGTGTATACAGGTATGATCAGTAAAAGCACTCCCCAAAATCTATGGTATATCCGCACACATTGGCCTTGTTGCGGTCGGGTTTCCCCCACAGGAGGAGCCAAGAAAATTATGCAGAACCTCCACCTAAACGCTCGAAAAACCCCGTGGTGGCTTCTTCCTACCTATTCGAAATGGGTAATGAACTCTTCAGAAAATATTTTTATGCGGATCTGAATCAATAAGCGTTTGCTTTGATTTTCTTGCTTGTCTGCTTGCAAGAGAACAAGTAAATCTCGATCCGGGCGGGAGGCGACGCAAAGCGGGAGCGTATGGACAACAGGCATCTCACCAACCTCTACAGGCCGCGGACCTTTGCCCAGGTCCTGGGGCAGGAGGCCCTGTGCCGGATCCTGTCCCGGGCCGCGGAG
>JAIPDU010000042.1 GCA_021737525.1 Desulfohalobiaceae bacterium
CGAGCTCGAGATAGGCCTGGCTTCCCTTGGAGCGGTAGTCGTAGCACACCGCGGGAAGCCCGTGGCTCGGCGCTTCGGAGAGACGAACGTTCCTGGGGATCACGGACTGGAAGACCTTGTTGGAGAAATGGTTCTTGGCCTCCTTCTCGATCTGCCCGGAAAGCTTGTTCCGACGGTCGTACATGGTCAGGACCACGCCGCACAGCCGAAGGGAGGGATTGAGACGCTTCTGGACCAATTTGAAGGTCTGCAGCAGATGGGCTATGCCCTCCAGGGCGTAGTACTCGCATTGCAAGGGAATCAACAGGGCGTCAGCCGCGCAAAGGGAGTTGACGGTCAACAGTCCCAGGGAAGGGGGACAATCCAAAAAGACATAGTCGAAGTCATTGACCACGCCCCGCAAGGCTTCCCGGAGGTAGTATTCCCTGCCGATCTTTTCCACGAGCTCCAGCTCCGAGGCAACTAGATCCTGGCAGGAGGGGATCACCTTGAGGCATTCCAGGGAGCTGTTGTGGATCACCCTTTCCTTCTCCTCCGGCTGGAACAGGAGCTGATACACGGTGTCCCTGGAGGAGGCGGGAGTAACACTGAGCCCGCTGCTGGCATTGGCCTGGGGATCGCAATCCACAACGAGGACGCTCTTCTCCATCACCGCCAGGGAGGCGGCCAAATTGATCGCTGTGGTTGTTTTGCCCACACCGCCTTTTTGATTGGCCAAGGCGATTACTCGAGACATGCCGTCCACCCTTTGCTCCGGTTGCAGAAAAACAGCAGGCGCAGGTATCGAGGGATAGCTAGCGGAAGGTCCTGTGGCAAAAGTTCTTGGTGTCTTCCAGGGAGGCTATCAATTGAATGATTTCCTCGGCGTTGTCATTCTTCACGTCCTGCAGGAGCTGGTGCACAAGCTGCATGAAGTCGTCCGCCTCCTCCGCCCATTCCTCGTCGGCCTGTGTCTGCATCAGGGAACAGTAGCGCGCGAACTGCTTGACATCCTCCAGATCCGGCAAATCACCTTCGCTGGCCTGATGCTGAATCCTTCCGAATAATCGCTCCACTTCCTGCTTTAACTCCTTGAACTGCATTCAGGGTCCTCCACTTCGATAGTAGGCTTTGTACCAGTCCACAAATCGAGGAAGCCCTTCCTCGATCGTGGTTTCTGGTTTGTATCCCACATCCCGGGCCAGATCGTCGATATCCGCGTAAGTGCACGGGACATCCCCGGGCTGGAGCGGATAGTATTCCTTTTGGGCCCGCTTGCCCAGGCTCTGCTCCAGCACACCGATAAAGTGTTCCAGCTCCACTGTTTGGTTGTTCCCAATGTTGTAAATCCTGTAGGGCACAGAGCTCGTCGCCGGATCGAGCCTTTCCCCGCTCCATTGCGGATCCGGGCGCGGAGGGGCGAAGGCGACCCTGTAGACACCGTCCACGACATCGTCGATGAAAGTGAAATCCCGCTGCATTCTGCCGAAATTGAAAACTGAAATGGGCCTATCATTCAAAATGGACTCCGTAAACCGGAAATAAGCCATATCCGGTCTTCCCCAAGGGCCGTAGACAGTGAAGAAGCGCAGACCGGTGCAGGGGATGGAGTACAAGTAGCTGTAACAGTGGGCCATGAGCTCGTTGGACTTCTTGGTGGCGGCATAGAGGCTGACGGGGTGATCCACGTTGTCATGTTCGCTGAAGGGCATCTTGGTGTTCAAGCCATAGACCGAGGAGGAGGAGGCGAAAACCAGATGCTCCAGGTCACTGTGGTGGCGGCAGCATTCCAGGATATTCTCGAAGCCGAGGAGATTGCTGTTCACATAGGTCCTGGGATGGCTCAGGCTGTAGCGCACCCCGGCCTGGGCCGCCAGGTGCAGGACATGGGAAAAGGAATTCTCCCGGAAGACGTCCTCCATGGCTTCCCGGTCCTCCAGGCTGACACGGGAAAAGGCGAAGTTTTCCCATTCCCGGAGCAGGGCCAGGCGATCCTGCTTGAGATCGGGTGAGTAGTACGGATTCAGATTATCCAGCCCGACCACCTCAAAGCCCAGACCGAGAAAGCAGCGGCAGAGATGGAATCCGATAAAACCGGCGGCTCCTGTGATTAGCACACGCATCATTTCACGTCCTATACCAGTTGGCCACTGTCAACGCCCGGAAGCAATGGGAAGGGATTTGAGCTCGTTCCAGACGAGATTCTTCGCCCTGCGGTTGTCCGGAAGCATCTCCTCCGGATCGGGAAGGAATAGATAGGTCACGCCCTCAGACTCCCCTCCAAGGGAGCCGGGCTCGCGATGGGGGAACACGGTCCGGGCGGCCTTCTCGCCGAAGAGGAGGACGTAGCGAGGCTGGATTGTTCGGAAGCCCTGCCGGAACAACTCCGCATCGGCAACCACATTCAGGTCCGGGCAGAGGCTGAGGGGCCAGAAGACGTATTCCCCTTCCGGCCAGGCCAGGCCGGAGAGCATCCTGGCAAAAAGCTCCCGCCGTTGTCTGCCCTGTTCGTTCATGCGGGAGCCGGTGAGATCCAGACAGAGGCTCCAATAGGTAATAAGCACGCTGTACGGCGGGCTGAGCTCCTCCAAACGCCGGAGCAGCTCCTCCCGGGCCGGGGCCGAGCCTGAATCCTGCTCCGGGGAATCCGCCTTCCCGCTCCCGGGCCGCAGGATATAGCGCAGGCCGCTTCGGTAGAAGGGAAGCCATTGCGGATGAATTTTTAGCTGTGCAGGATCCAGTCCCATAAATGCCAGGCGATATCCGCTTTGGTCCAGTTGTCCAGGGAATTGACACTTCCGGTCCTATCCAGGAGAAGCACGGAATTGACCTCCGAGCCGAACCCGCTGGTCTCACCGCCCACCCTGTTGGCCACAATCCCGTCCAGATTCTTGCCCTGGAGCTTGGCCCTGGCCTCTGTCTCCATATCCGGGCAAGTCTCCGCGGCAAAGCCGACAAGCCGTTGCGAGGCGGTCTTGTTTCCGCCCAGGGTGTGCAGGATATCCGGATTGGGGGAGAATGCAATGGGCATTTCCCCCTCGGACAAATCCTTCTTCTTGAGCTTTTCCCCTTGGGGACGGGAGGGGCGGAAGTCGCAGACAGCGGCGCTGAGGCAGGCAATATCCATTTGGGGCCACAGCTCGATGCAGGCGTCGTGCATCTGCTGCGCGGTCTGCACATGGGTCCTCTTGACTCCCGCGGGCAAATCCGGATCAGACGGTCCGCAAACGCAATGCACGTCAGCTCCCCTGATCCAGGCGGCGCTCGCAACCGCAGCGCCCATCTTTCCTGTGGAGGGATTGGACCAGTAGCGGACAGGATCCAGGTGTTCCCGGGTCGGGCCCAGACTGATCAGGACCCTTTGTCCCCGCAGGTCCTGAGGCGCGATCCCCCGAAGGACATGGTAACCAATTTCCCCGGGCGGGGGGAGCTTGCCCCGGCCCACGTCCCCACAGGCCACGTCTCCGCTCCAGGGCTCCAGGACATTGATCCCGCGCTGGCGCAAGGTCGCCACATTGGCCTGTGTTGCAGAAGCTTCCCACATGCCGGGATTCATGGCTGGTGCGGCAACCACGGGGCCGCTAAAAGCGAGGACCTGGCTGGAAAGGAGATCGTCTGCCAGCCCGCAGGCCATCTTGGCCAGGAAATTCGCAGTTGCCGGGGCAACCAGGAGCACATCCGCCTGTTGGGCCGGCTCCAGATGGGGAAAGGGCTGATCCGGCTCCTGAAAGAGGGTCTGATACACCGGACTGACTCCCAGGGCCCGCAGGGAGTCGACAGTGACGAACCTGCTTCCTGCCCGGGTGAGGCTGGCGCTGAGCCAGATATCAGCGCCAAGGAGGTCCCGGCAGAAATCGAGCATCTTGTATGCGGCCACGCTTCCGGTGAGCCCCAGATGGACGCGGCTGCCGGCGAAATAGCTGTAATTAAACACACAGGGCTCCAGACGTTTTCCTCCGCTCCTTCGCAGGGACTTGCTTGCGGCTCAGCCATGGATCCAGCAGGAGCGAAGCGGCCCGCCTACTGGAAACGGCTTGCAGAGCATGGACGAGCCCGAAGAGGATGACCTCTGTCCGCTCACAGGCAAACAGAGTATAAATGCAGGCTGGGTTCTTTGTAAACACTGTCTGATAGGTTTACAAATTCCGGGAGGGATGAGAAGGGGCTGACTCGTGCCGCCGGCCACGGGACCCTTGGCTGGAGCACCGGACACGAATCGGAACTGCAACAGGAAAAGCGAATCAGGTCACGGATTAAGTCATGACGGATCAATCCAGGGATTTCGATCTCAGAAGCTACCATCTGGAAATACCCCGGTCCCAGATCGCCCAGTATCCCAGCGAGGCGCGGGAAAATTCTAGACTGATGGTTCTGCACCGGAAAAGCGGCAAAATCACGCACAGCAGATTTCACCGCATAGCGGATTTTCTCCCCAGGGACACCTGCCTGGTGGCCAACAACAGCAAGGTCTTCCCTGCCAGGCTGCGGGGTGAGAAGATACGAACCGGGGGCAAGGTCGAGCTCTTGCTGACCACTCCCTTGCCGCTTGTGCAAGCGGAGGAGTCCGCCGGAGACTGGCTCCAGGCATCAGCCACGGCAATATTGCGCCCGAGCAAGCGCGTGCGATCCGGGGAACGGATCAGCTTCGGCCCGGATCTGGAGTTCCGGGTGCGGCGGCTGCAGGAGTACGGTCAAGTGGAGGGACTCCTTATCTGGCGGGGCAGCCTGGACCAGATTGTGGACCGGATCGGAAAGATGCCCCTGCCGCCCTATATCAAACGCTGTGATGAGGCCATGGATCGCGAGCGCTACCAGACCGTGTACGCCAGGGAAGAGAAGAAGGGCTCCGCGGCCTCGCCCACTGCCGGGCTGCACTTCTCCAGGGAGGCATTCGCCGGCCTGAGGCAAAAGGGCATAACCTGGACGGAAATCAGTCTCCACGTGGGGTACGCCACATTCAGTCCCTTGCGCGAACGGGATATTCGCAGGCACCGCATGCACGCCGAATACGTGGAGGTCCCCCGGGACAGCGCGGATGCGATAAACAGTGCCCGCAGCGAGGGGCGGCCGGTGGCGGCCCTGGGCACGACAAGCACCAGGGCCCTGGAGACCGCGGCCTCCGGGGATGGAACCGTCCATCCCCGGCAGGGCTGGAGCGATATCTATATCTACCCCGGATACAGCTTCAAATGCGTGGACCACATGATCACCAACTTCCACTTGCCGGATTCCACCCTGATCCTCATGGTCAGCGCCTTCGCCGGTAGAGAACAATTGCTCCGGGCGTACAAAAATGCTATAGAAAACGGCTATCGGTTCTTTTCCTACGGGGACGCAATGCTCATACTCTGAATGGTAAGCCTCCGCTGGGCACATTCTCGCCAGGCCCCGGCCCTGGCTCCAGTAAACCAGCACCTGCCAGGGAGACACCCGGGAGAAAGAGGAAACTGCGTAACCCGCTAGGGCTGCCCTTTACCCACAAACAATTTATTGCCATTATACATACCCCGAGAAGATGAAACCTTCGTGTATTCTCCTTTACGGCTTTTTTCACCACAGAGATCACAGAGACCACAGAGAAATTAGAGCTTGAAACGCTAGATGCCATCGGCGAGCCTTCGGGCATTGAAATTGATCAGAAGCCCCGCCTTGATCTGTGTGCGGCTAACAACCCCGGACCCAACGCACGGTGGACTTCTAACGCACAGCCAATGACTTTTTCGTAAACGGATCTCTCTTCATTTCCTCTGTGCTCTCTGTGTTCTCTGTGTTCTCTGTGGTGAGTATCTGACATTAACTCGAAACGATTGCTTTTTCCTCTATTCTCTATTTGAGGGTAAAGGGCAGCGCTAGCGTGAGTTTTCTATCCAATGCGGCATCCGGGCCAACAACGGATGCAATGAGGTGGATATGTCCAGAATCGTGCTACAGGAAAGCCGCTGCAAGGGATGCCTCTTGTGCACCACGGTCTGCCCCGAGGAGCTGCTCCAGCAGTCCCAGCGGCTCAACGCGAGCGGCTTCAGGGTTGTGGAAACGAATCGGGAGAACGGGTGCACCGGCTGCGCCTTTTGCGCGGAGATCTGTCCCGACTACGCCATCACCGTGTACAGGAGCAAAAAAGGCGCCAAGGAGCCCGCCACATGAGCTCGAAGCCCGGACCCATCAGCTTGACCAAGGGGAACGAGGCCATCGCCAAGGGAGCGCTGGCCGCGGGACTGCACTGCTATTTCGCCTATCCCATCACTCCGCAGAGCGACATCCCGGAATATCTCTCGAAGCACCTCGTGGAGCGGGGAGGAGAGTTCATCCAGGCCGAGAGCGAGATCGCCTCGGTGAATATGCTTCTGGGCGCCGCGGCGTGCGGCAAGCGGGCCATGACCTCTTCCTCCAGCCCGGGAATCGCCCTGAAACAGGAAGGGATCTCCTATATGGCCGGGAGCGAGCTCCCGGCGGTCATCGTCAATATAAGCCGCGGCGGGCCTGGATTGGGCAGCATCGATCCCTCCCAGGGGGACTACTACCAGGCCACCCGGGGAGGGGGGCACGGGGACTACAGGACGCTCGTGCTGGCCCCCTCCACCTGTCAGGAAGCCTATGACCTGACCATCAGGGCCTTCGAGCTCGCCTTTTACCACCGCAATCCGGTGGTGATCCTGGGCGACGCCATCCTGGGGCAGATGAAGGAGCCCCTCAAGGAATGGGAATACCAGCCCAATACGGAGCGGGAGGCGGCGGACTGGGCCCTGAGCGGCGCAAAGGATCGCCCGAGCCGGTTGATCAAGTCCCTGTATCTAGCGGACGAGGCCCTGGCAGGGCACAACGAGCGCCTGCAGGCCAAGCACGAGCGTATGAGACAGGATCTTGACTGGGAGGAATACGCCACCGAGGACAGCGAGGTGCTGGTGGTGGCCTTCGGCTCCGTGGGCCGCATCGCCAAGAGCAGCGTCCGCAAGCTTCGGAGCCAGGGCTACCGCGTGGGGCTATTGCGCCCCATCACCCTCTTCCCCTTTCCCGAGGAACGTATTCGGGAGCTCGCCTGGAGCAACAGATTGATCACCATCGAGAACAACACCGGCCAGATGGTGGACGATGTGCGGCTGGCGGCGCGGAATGTCGCGGATTCCGCCTTCTTCGGCGTTTCTCCGGGCAGGCTGCCCAGCCCGGAGGATTTTCTGCAGCCCATTCTCGAGGTATGGGAACAAGAAGAAGCAAGAAAATAAGTGGGTTCCACCACTTGATCTTTGTTTGAACAGGGAGGCAACCATGTCCGGCCAACCCCAAGCGGACGAGCGCGTGGCATTCGCCCTGCCCCGGACCATGACCGGGGCCAGCCTGCATTTCTGCCCGGGATGCCACCACGGGATCATCCATCGCCTCGTGGGCGAGTGCCTGGAAAAGAACAACCTCGGGGAATCCACCATCTGCGTGGGCTCCGTGGGATGCTCCGTTTTCATCTACAACTACATCGACGTTGACGCGGTGGAAGCCCCGCACGGAAGGGCTCCTGCAGTGGCCACCGGGGTCAAGCGGGCCCGGCCGGACCGCTTCGTCTTCGGCTACCAGGGCGACGGGGACCTGGCTGCCATCGGGTTCTCGGAGATCATGCACTGCGCCAACAGGGGCGAGAACGTAACCATCGTCTTCGTGAACAATACCGTGTTCGGCATGACCGGCGGCCAGATGGCCCCGACCACCCTGGTGGGCCAAAGGACCACCACGAGCCCCGGCGGCAGAAACATGAATACCGACGGGGCCCCCCTGAACATGAGCGAGCTCATTGCCTCGCTGGAGGGCACCGCCTTTTCCGCCAGGGTTGCAGTGAATTCCATCAAGAATATCAAACAGGGGAAAAAGGCCCTGCAGAAGGCGTACAGGGCGCAGTCCGGGGAACAGGGGTTCAGCTTCATCGAGTTCCTTTCCGCCTGCCCCACGAACTGGAAGATGGATCCCCTCCAGGCCAACGAACATGTGGGGCAGACCCTGGTCCAGCGCTTTCCCCTGGGTGTGTTCAAGGATATCGTGGAGTGATCCCCGCAGCCGGCTCACCGCCCTGCCGACCCGAGGCGGGGCAACCATGAAGACGCTACTGCAGGGAAGCATAAATCGGACAGCGCAAGCGAGGCACAGATGGCACTTTACACTGACGTGATCATCGCTGGATTCGGGGGTCAGGGGGTTCTCCTGGTGGGCAACATGCTCGCCTACTCCGCCATGCAGGAAGGGCTGCAAGTGACCTACATGCCCGTGTACGGCGTGGAGATGCGGGGAGGAACCGCCAACTGCACCGTGGTCATTTCCGAGGAGGAAATCGGCTCCCCGCTGGTGATGTATCCCCATAGCCTGATCATCATGAACCAGCCCTCCCTGGAGAAATTCCGGCCCCGGCTCAAGGAGGGGGGCGTGCAGATCGTCAATACCTCCATCGTGCCCCAGTCCCTGCTCGACGGGGACCAGGCGCGCTCCGTCCCGGTCCCGGCAAACGATTTGGCCAATGAGCTGGGCAATCCCAAGATGGCGAACATGGTGGTCCTGGGCGCCTGGGTGGAGGCGACCGGTATCCTGAGCCTGGAGCGGGTCAAACAGGGTTTGCCCCAGGTGCTGGGCAAATCGGATGAAAGGATCATTCAGGCCAACCACCGGGCCATGCAGGCCGGAGCCGATCGGGTGCGGGAATACGCCTGAGACGAGGCAACGCCATGACCAACCCCGCTTGGGAAAGACGCCTCTTCGGCGTGGTGGGCCATCCCTTGGAGCAGTCCCTGAGCCCCTTGATCCATAATTGGGGGTTCACCGCTCATGAGCTTCCCTGGACCTACCTGGCCTGGGACATCCCGCCCGGACACCTGCCGCATTTCAGCGTAGCCCTTCGCACACTGCCCATTTCCGGAGTGAGCGTAACCATCCCCCACAAGCTGAGCATCATGCCCTATGCGGACCGGCTGACTCAAACCGCTTTGAGCGTGGGATCGGTGAACACCCTCTACTGGCGGGAGGGAGAGCTATGGGGGGAGAACACGGATCTGGCCGGCTTCCTCTCTCCATTGCTGGCTAGAAATGAAGATATCCGCTCAGCGCTCATCCTGGGAGCGGGCGGGGCGGCTCTGGCCTGTATCCAGGGGCTGCGGCGAATGGGAGTTGGGCGTATAGAGCTGAGCGCGCGGGACGCAACCAGGGCGAGGAGGCTAGCGGGGGAGCAGGAAGCAGTCGCGGTTCCCTGGGAGCAGAGGCATGGCCGGGCCGCGGATCTGTTGATCAACGCGACTCCGCTGGGCATGAAGGGCAAGGCCAAGGATTCCCTGCCCCTTGATGACCCTGCTCCGGAGCGCTTCCCCCTGGTCTACGATCTGGTCTACAACCCGATCAGAACCAGGTTGCTGCGCAGGGCGGAGGAAGCGGGCTGCCGCACGATCAGCGGCCTGGCCATGTTCGTCAATCAGGCTCGGGAGCAATTCCGGATCTGGTCCGGGCTGGATCTGGAGGAGGAATCCCTGGTCGCCCTGGTCCGGGATCACCTGGACCGGGAATAGATCCTGTCCCGATACCCCTCATCCCCGCACAGACTCAGGCACAACCAAGCATGAAAATGTGCAGAGCTCAAGCGCCCCGCCTGCATTCGCTTTTTTTGTTGTATTTCAAGATGTAAGACCAATTTTCATGCAAAAAAACCGATTCGCTGCTCAGTCAAAGCCTGTGGGTGCTAGTCCTGGAGCCTGATCCGGAGGCGGTCTCCGGGGTGAATGGTGGCGTCCTCCCCTATACTGTTCCAGGACAGGATCTGATTGGTGCTCACCCCGAACCTGCGGGCGATGGACCACAGGTTGTCCCCCCGGCGGACGGTGTAGACGACCGCGTCTCCGGACACGGCCGCCTTCTGGGCTTTGTCCGATACTCCGGGGATGAAGAGCCTGGTTCCC
>JAIPDU010000043.1 GCA_021737525.1 Desulfohalobiaceae bacterium
GATCGACGTCAAGCTCAAGGACGCCCTGGGCCGCTACTGGCAATGCGCCACCATCCAGTGCGACTTCACCCTCCCCGAACGGTTCGATATGACCTATGTGGGACAGGACGGGAACAAGCACAGGCCGGTTATGCTGCACCGGGTCATTCTGGGCGCCATCGAGCGGTTTCTGGGCGTGCTCATCGAGCACTACGCCGGGGCCTTCCCCACCTGGCTCGCCCCGGAGCAGGCCCGCATCGTTACCATAACCGACGATCACGCCGCCTTTGCCGGCGAGGCGCACGACTTCCTGCGCGGCTCAGGGATCAGGGCGGAAGTCGACCTGCGCAACGAAAAGCTGGGACAAAAGATCCGGCAGGCCCAGGAGGACAAGGTGCCCTACGCCCTTGTTGTCGGGGACCGGGAGGTCGAGGACGGAACAGTGAACATCCGCGCCCTGGGCGGTGAGAAGCTGGGCTCCTTGACCCTGGATCAGACGCTGGATATGATTTTGCGCGATTGCCGTGAACCATTCAAACGCGGAGGAATGAGCTATAACCTCTTCGACTAAGACGACGACGAGACGGAACAACCAGATTCGTGTTCCGGAAGTCAGGGTAGTGAACGAAGACGGGGAGCAGGTGGGTGTCATGCCCACCAAGGACGCCCTACAGATGGCCGCGGATGCGGGAGTGGATCTCGTGGAGGTGGCCCCCAATGCCAAGCCTCCAGTGTGTCGGCTGATGGATTACGGCAAGTACCAGTACCAGCAGCAGAAGCGGCGCCAGGAAACCAAGAAAAAGCAGGTCCAGATCCAGCTCAAGGAGGTCAAGCTCCGGCCCAAGACGGACGAGCACGACCTCATGACCAAGGTCAGTCATGCCCGCAGATTCCTGGCCAAGGGCGATCGGTGCAAGGTCACCGTCTTCTTTCGCGGCCGGGAGATCGTGCACAAGAGCTACGGCGAGGAACTGCTCACCCGATTCCAGAACGAATTGGCCGAGGAGGCCAAAATCGAGCAGCCCCCCAAGATGGAGGGCCGGACCATGTTCATGATCCTGTCCCCCGTCTCCAGCAAGTAAGGGGCCCCAAGGAGCGAGCCATGCCCAAGATGAAGAGCCACAGCGGAGCGTCCAAGCGCTTCCGCAAGACAGGCACCGGAAAGATCAAGCGCCAGCGCGCCTTTCACAGTCACTTGCTGACCAAGAAGAACGCCAAGCGCAAGCGCCGCCTGCGCGACCAGACCATGACCCACTCGGCCAACCTAAAGGCGGCCGGTACCGCCTGGGTCAAGTAGACGCCTGTTGAAGAGTCCCGATCAGGCGGGGCGTTAGAAACATTTCAAGCGACGGCGCGAAAAAAGCTCAAGCTCGAAGTTTCCCCGGTGAAGCCTCCTTGTGTTTCACCGGGGCTAGCTCTGTCCTTTACCCACAAACAATTTATTGCCATTATACATAACCCGAGAAGATGAAACCTTCTTGTATTCTTCTTTACGGCTTTTTTCACCACAGAGATCACAGAGACCACAGAGAAATTAGAGCTTGAAACGCTGGATGCCATCGGCGAGCCTTCGGACATTGAAATTGATCAAAAGCCCCGCCTTGATCTGGGTGCGGCTAACAACCCCGGACCCAACGCACGGTGGACTTCTAACGCACAGCCAATGACTTTTTCCGTAAACGGATCTCTCTTCATTTCCTCTGTGCTCTCTGTGTTCTCTGTGGTGAGTATCCGACATTAACTCGAAACGATTGCTTTTTCCTCTATTCTCTATGTGTGGGTAAAGGGCAGGCCTAGCTCGCCTGAGCGAGCGCTTGAGCTTTGTGCGGCAGCCAAGCGATTGAAGGATTCCCAGCACCCTGTGAAACGCCGTCAAGCGGCCCAACCCGCCGGACTCCGGCGCGCAAATCTTTTCCAGACTGGAGGAACGCTATGCGGATCAAACGCGGCACGCAGAAAAACAGACGCCACAAGAAATATCTCAATGACGCCAAGGGCTATCGCGGCAGCCGGAGCACGCTCTATCGCCCGGCACGCGAGGCGGTGGAAAAGGCCCATGTCAACGCCTATCGGGACAGGCGCAGGAAAAAGCGCGAGTTCCGCAAGCTCTGGATCACCCGCATCAATGCGGGCGCGCGCCAGAACGGCCTCTCCTACAGCGAATTCATGACCGGCCTGCGCCGCATGGACGTGCAGCTGAACCGGAAGGTCCTGGCGGACATGGCGGTCCGGGATAGCCAAGGGTTCGCCAAGCTCGCGGAAATGGCGAAAACAAAGGTGTAGATCGTGGCCTCCTCCGCGCTCCAAGCATTCCTGGACAAGCTGCAGCAGCTGGAGAGCGCATTCGAGGCTGCCGTGGAGGAGGTCGAGGACCCGGAGGAGCTGGAGAGTATCCGGGTCACCTACCTCAGTCGGCGCGGCAGCCTGGTGCAGTGCCTGTCCCAGCTCAAGGACCTGCCAGACGAGGACCGCCCGGAGGCCGGCAAGACGGCCAACCGGATCAAGCAGCGCCTGCAGGACCGCTTTGCCCGGATCCAGGAAGAGCTGCAGCAAAAACGGGACAGGGCCCGCAGGCAGGACTTCGATCCCACGCTCCCCGGACGCTCTCCCCGGACCGGGACCCTGCATCCGGTCACCCTGGTCAGCGATGAGATCTGCTCCATATTCCGGAGCCTGGGCTACGAAGTGGTCCTGGGCCCGGAAGTGGAGACGGACTTCTACAATTTCGAGGCCCTGAACATCCCGCAGGATCATCCCGCGCGGGACATGCAGGACACCCTCTACCTTTCCGACTCCATAGTGCTCCGCACGCACACCTCGCCCTTGCAGATCCGGACCATGCAGGAACAGAGCCCTCCCCTGGCGGCAGTCGCCCCGGGCAAGGTCTATCGCAGGGACGCCGATCTCACCCATTCCCCCATGTTCAATCAGATCGAGGGCTTTCTCGTGGACCGGCGGGTGAGCATGGCCGATCTGCGCGGAACGCTCGCCCATTTTCTGCGGCGTATCTTCAGCCGGGATATCCAGGTCCGCTTCCGTCCCAGCTTCTTCCCCTTCACCGAGCCCAGCGCGGAAGTGGACATCAGCTGTGTCATCTGCTCCGGAAAGGGATTCTCCCAGGACGGCTCCCCCTGCCGAGTATGCAAGCAGACCGGGTTCGTGGAGATCCTGGGCTGCGGCATGATCGATCCGGAGGTCTTCAAGGCCGTGGACTACGACCCGGAAGAGTACTCCGGATTCGCCTTCGGCCTGGGCGTGGAACGGGTGGCCATGCTCAAGCACGGTATCGACGACCTGCGCCTGTTCTTCGACAACGATCTCCCCTTTCTGGATCAATTCCGCTTCTATCCCGCGACCTGATCCGTCACGGCAAGCCGGGTCACCGCGTCCCCAGCGGCGAGGGAACCCTGATGAATACGCGGCTGAGCTTGAGGGAGACGCCTCCGTCCCTCTCCCGTGCTCGCTCCGCGGACCCGCTTCCGGCGGAATGACATTCTGCTTTGAACATCGCGCACAAACCCCAAATCCCCAACAGGACCGCGCCATGTATCTCAGCCTGAACTGGCTTCTGGAATTCACCCCCTATTCCGGCTCCGTGGACGAGTTGAGCCACGCCCTGACCATGCTGGGCCTCGAAGTGGAAGAGGAGCTCGAGGCCTTCCAGTCCCTGCGCGATTTCCGCGTGGGCCGTGTCCTTGCCTGCCGCCGGCACCCGAATGCGGACAATCTGACCCTCTGCCAAGTGGATCTGGGCGGGGAGCAGCCCGCGGACATCGTCTGCGGCGCGCCAAACGTGGCTGCCGGGCTCTCGGTTCCGGTCGCGCCGCCAGGCACCGAGCTCCCCTCGGGCACTCGGGTGAAGAAGACCAAGATCCGCGGCCAGCCCTCGGAGGGCATGATCCTCTCCGAGAAGGAGCTGGGCCTGGGAGAGGACGAATCCGGGATCATGATCCTCGAGGACCAGGCGAGCCCGGGGACCCCCCTCCGCGAGGCCCTGGGGCTCGCGGACCGCATCTTCGACATCGGCATCACCCCCAACCGGGGCGACTGCCTGAGCATTCTGGGAATCGCCCGGGAAGTGGCTGCCTGTTACGGGCTCCCCCTGACCATGCCCCGTACCGAGCTCCAGGAGATCCCCCCCGTGTGCACGGAAAGGGTGGACGTCTCCGTGGACGACGGCGGGTTGTGCCCCCTGTACCAGGCCAAGGTGGCGGAAGGCGTGTCCATCGGGACCAGCCCCGCCTGGCTGCGCTATCGCCTCCTGGCCATGGGCCAGCGCCCCATCAATAGCGTGGTGGATGTGACCAACTATGTGATGCTGGAAACAGGCCAGCCCTTGCACGCCTTCGACCTGGACCGGCTCGCCGGTCCCGCCATCCGCGTGGCCCGTCCCCAATCCGAGCGCGAGTTCACCACCCTGGACGGACACACGCGCCAACTGAGCCCTGATGATCTGCTGATCTGGGACGCGGAACGGCCCATCGCCCTGGCCGGGATCATGGGCGGCCTGGATACGGAGGTCGGCCCAGGCTCCAGCCGGCTCCTTCTGGAGAGCGCGGTGTTCGATCCGACCACCATCCGCAAGACAGCCAGGCGCCTGGGCCTGTCCAGCGAGTCCTCCTACCGCTTCGAGCGGGGAGTGGACCAGATCGGCTCCGGGCTGGCCCTGTACCGGGCGGCCCACTTGATCCGCCGCCTGACCGGGGCGGAAGTGCTCCAGGGCGTGGCCCGGAGCGCGCCCGCACCCTGGCAGCCCCGTCGCATCGCGTTCCGGCCCGAGCGGGCTCGAGGGCTCCTGGCCCTGGAGGCGACGGACGAGTTCTGCCGCGCCACCCTGCAAGGCCTGGGCTGCGGTGTGGAGCCCGGAGAAAACGGCGACTGGACGGTTACCACGCCCAGCCACCGGCACGATCTATTCCGCGAAGTGGATCTCATCGAGGAGGTGGCCCGCGTCTACGGATTCGAGAACACCCCCGAGGAGCTGCCGCGGGTGGCCAAATCCCTGCACGGGGAGGGCAAAATCCCGGAAAAGGCGGACGACGCCTTCCAGAAAACGGTGCGCCACTGGGCCAAGGGCATGGGCCTGCAGGAGGTCATGAACTACAGCTTTGTCAGCTCCGCGGACCTGGACGCCCTGAACCTGCCCCGCGACTCGCGTCTGGAGCTGGCCAATCCCCTCACCTCGGAGCAGGACACCCTGCGTCCGGTCCTCGCCCCGGGGTTATTGCTGAGCCTGCGCCTGAACGTGGACCGCAACAGCGAGGACCTGCACCTCTTCGAGGTCGCAAGGGCCTTCCAGCTGGACCGGAGCCTGGAGACCACCAGCAGGGAGACCACCCTGCTGGGGATCGCCCTGCACGGGAGCAGGAATCCCCGCAACTGGCCCTGGAGCGGAGAAACCGCGGACTTCCTCGATCTCAAGGGAATAGTGCAGAACCTGCTTTCCACCCTGCACCTCGGCCCGGAGGACTGGGTGGAGCAGACGGAGCACCCCTATCTGGACCCCTGCGCCGCGATCCGCATCGGACAGGAGCACCTGGGCTATGCCGGCGAGCTGTCCGCTGAGGCCGCCCGCGGCTACGACGCCAGACACCATGTCTGGCTCGCGGAGCTGGACCTGGACCGCTTGCAGACCCTGGCCCGAAGCGTCGACGCGACCTATGCCCCCTGGTCCAGATATCCGCCGGTGTTCCGGGACATGACCCTGGTCGCCGGTCCGGATCTTGCCTTCGAGAAAATCCGCCGCCAGATCGAGGCCGCCCGGTCCCCGCTGCTCAACGACTTCATGCTGCTGGACATCTATCAGCCCCGGAAAGGGGACAATCGCAACATCACCTTGCGCATGGTGTACAGGCATCCGGAGAAAACCCTTCTGGCCGAGGAAGTCGACAGTGAACACGGGGAGCTGGGGAGTCACCTCCTCCGGACCCTTCCCGTCCGATTTCCCTGAGGCGGATCGCGGACATGGCCCCCCACGGAGGACGCACCTACAAGATCGGCGAGGCCGCCAGGCTCCTGGAGCTGGAGCCCTACGTCCTCCGCTTCTGGGAAGAGGAGTTCCCCCAGCTGAGGCCCCTGCGCACCGCCAGGGGACAACGCCTGTACACCGAAGAGCACCTGCAGCTCATCCGCCGGATCAAGCACCTCCTGTACAAGGAGGGCATGACCATTGACGGGGCCAAGCAGCGGCTGGACGATCTGCACAAGTGGGGGAGCCTGCTGCGGGAGATCAGGGAGGATATCCAGGAGATCAAGAGGCTATTGGGCAGCTCGGGGTCCTGAGCGGATGTCCGCCTTGCAGCGGACCCTCGTGCCGGCTGCGCCCCGCCGGTCAGCCCAGCAATAGAGGAATGAGCACAGGCACCAGAAGGCTGAGGACCAGTCCGTTGATCACCGCGATCACGGCGTAGCTGGCCCCCACCTGACGGTGGATGACCCCCAGGGTGGTATCCATGGTCGTGGCGCCGCCAGCGGCAATAGGTGCCAACTCGCCCATGCTGCGCACCATGAGCGGTGTCAGGGCAATGGTGAGCACTTCCCGGAGGAGGTTGGCCAGGAGGGTGATTCCCCCCAACTGGGCTCCCCCGAGTTGGGAGGCGAGGACGCTGGCCAGGCTGTAGTATCCCAGTCCCGCCCCCACTGCACACCCCTCCCGCAAGCTCACCGCGTCCAGGGCCAGTGCGAGCGCCCCTGCCCCGAGCAGGGAACCCAGGCCAGCCACGAGCGGCACGGCCAATCCCCGGGCCTTGAGCCGAAGGATGTTTCGCAGGGCCCGGGTGTCGCCGCCCACGCAAATTCCGACCAAAAAGATCAGGACATACAGGGCGTACAGGGCCAGCTTCTCCTCCCCGGCCACCGCCTCGGGCACCCAGCCGCTGTACCCCGCCAGGATCCCCAGCGCGAACCAGGCCAACAGGATAAGGCTGCCCTTCATAGCCTCCCCCGGAACCAGCGCACGTACACGGGCCAGATCAAAAGGAGGCTCCCGGCCACTGAGGCCAGGCAGAAGGCAAGCCCCAGCCAGCCCAGGGTGGCGAGGTTGGCAACCAGTCTGTCGCTTGCGCCCAGGCCCAGTCCGAGGAGAAAGAGCATGAGACAGACCGCCCAGTCCGCCGCCCTGGAGCACCAGGTCAGAAACCTGGTCCGCTGCCTGAGCAGAACGCCGAGTACGATGCTGAGCCCGAAGATGGAGAGAATCTGAAGCATGATGGGCTTACCGCGTTCTTGGTGATCCTTTCCCCGCGCCTTTCCGGGGGACGAGCGCTACAGTCTGGACAGACGGGCCGCGGACAAGGTAGAACAAAACACTCGGCCTCGGTCCAGAGGATTATCACTTAAGACACCCACGCACAAGGAGTCCGCACCATGGAGCTGTCCCGCAGAGTGCAGCGGATCCAACCCTCGGCCACATTGACCATCAATGCCAAGGCAGGGGAGATGAAGAGCCGCGGGCTGGATGTGATCAGCCTGGCCGCCGGGGAACCCGACTTCCTTCCCCCCGACCGTGTCACGGACAGGGCCGGGAAGGCGGTGGAGGGGGGCCACACCCGCTACACCCCGGTGCCCGGATCACCGGAATTGCGCCGTGCCGCGGCAAACTATTTCGCCCGCTTCTACGGCGTCCAGGCGGAGCCGGAGAACATCCTCGTCTCCAACGGGGGCAAGCAGTGCCTCTACAATCTGTGCCAGGCGCTTCTGGACCCCGGGGACGAGGTCCTCATTCCCGCCCCCTACTGGGTCAGCTATCCGGAAATGGTGCGCCTGGCGGACGGCGAGCCGGTGGTGCTGCCCACGGACCCGGAGAACGACTTCCTTCTCCAGCCGGAAGCCATCAAGGAGGCCGTGGGCCCCCGGACCAAGGCCCTGATCCTGAACACTCCCTCCAATCCCACTGGCTGCCACTACAGCCAAGAGCAGCTGGACCGGGTCCTGGAGCAGGCCCTGGCCCGGGATCTGTACATCATTTCCGACGAGATCTACGATCAGCTCGTCTATCCCCCGGCCCGCCCGGCCTCCGCAGCCCCGTGGCTCGCCTCCAGCCCCTGGCGCGTGGCCGTGGTGAACGGGCTCTCCAAGAGCTTCGCCCTCACCGGATGGCGCATCGGATACGTCCTGGCCCACGAGGAGATCATTCAGGCCATGAGCAAGATCCAGGGCCAGAGCACCTCCAATATTTGCACCATCGCCCAGGAGGCCGCAATTGCCGCCCTGGAGGGATCCTTCGACTTTCTGGAGCACAAGCGGGGCATGCTGTCCCGGCGCAGGGACCTGGCCCTGGAACGGATCAGCTCCTGGTCCGGTGCGGTCTGTCCCCGGCCGGACGGGGCCTTTTACCTCTTCCCCCGGCTGGACGCCTACTACGGCGGGTCGGTAACCGACTCCACCTCCATGTGCACCTATCTCCTGGAGGAGGCCGGAGTGGCTCTGGTCCCAGGGGCGGCCTTCGGCGACGACCGCTGCATCCGCCTGTCCTACGCCCTGGCGGACGAGGAGCTGGACAAGGCCCTGACCAGAATGGGAGAGGCCCTGGCCAAGTTATGAGCATCCGTCTTTTCCGCACCGATCCGGCCCGGCCCTTCCAGCTGGTGAAGTTCGTATCCTGGAGCTTCTTCCTGGTCATCCTGGGCTGCAGCATCCTCATGATTCTGGTCATAGGCAACTACGCCAAAAGGACCATCCTGCAGAAGAACCGGGAATACGCGCATCTGCTCGCGGAGAACCTGAACCACCAGATCTACCGGCGCTTCACGCTGCCCACCGTGCTTGGCTACGGCCAGGTGCAGCTGAAGCAAAAGCAGCAGTATGAAAGGCTGGACAGGGTCATCCGGGCCACGATCCACGGTTTCCGGGTCCTGGACGTGCGCGTTCTGGATTTGGAGGGAAAAGTCGCCTACGCCATGTACAAGGACGAGTTCGATGAAGACGGTATGGTGGGGCGGGGCTTTCAAAAGGCCAAGGAGGGCGAGCCCTTCTATCAGATCATCCGCAAGAAGGGCTCCATGTGGTCCTTTCTGGACCTTAATCTGCCCGACCGGAGCCACATCCTGCACACCTCCTTCCCCCTCAGGGCGGAACAGAGCCTGTCCCCGCAAAAAAAGGGCCCCATCATCGGCATCCTTCAGTTCAGCCAGGACATCACCAAGGACCACGAGACCATTTTCTACTTCCAGATCCTGGTGGCGGTGATCATCATCTCCTCCTCGCTCCTGCTCTTTTTCATCCTGTATATGATCATCCGCCGCGCGGACCGGACCATTGCGGAGCGGATCCGGGAAAAGGAGCGCCTGGAGCACAAGCTGCACCAGAACGAAAAGCTGGCCAGCATGGGCCGCATGGTGGCCAGCATCTCCCACGAGATCCGCAACCCCCTGGGCATCATCCAGAGCAGCGCGGAAATGCTGGTCAAAAGGAGCCGGAAGGGGGACAGCGCGGAGAGCAGGCTGGCCGGAGCGGTGTACGAGGAGTCCCAGAGACTGAGCCGGACAGTGCAGGATTTTCTGGACTACGCGCGGCCCAAGGAGCCCACGTTGCACGATGTGGACCTCTCCGCGATCGTGGAGCAGTGCCTCGCCTCCCTGGACACGGAAATCAAGCGCAAGCAGACCGCGATTCAGCTGCAGATTCCGGAAAAAATCCCGTTGCAGGGGGACAAGGATCTCCTCTACCTGGCCCTGTACAACTTGATCATCAACGCCCTGCAGGCCATGGAGAGCCCGGGGGAGATACGCTTCACCTGGCTGGAGAAGGAAAATCAGCTGGAAATCCGCGACTCGGGACCGGGCTTCCGCCCGGATCTCGTGGACAAATTCACCGAGCCCTTCTTCACCACCAAGGAGAAGGGCACCGGACTGGGCCTGGCCATCGTCAAGAACATCCTGGACAGTCACGGGGCCAAGCTGGA
>JAIPDU010000044.1 GCA_021737525.1 Desulfohalobiaceae bacterium
GCCTCGGTGTGGGCGCAGCGGATGGCCTCTATGGCCTTGGAGACGGCGGTGTCGAAGCCGAAGGATCTGGAGATGAAGGGGATGTCGTTGTCGATGGTCTTGGGGATTCCGATAACGGAGATCTTCATGTTCCGCCGGCGAACCTCCTCGGCAACCGCTCCGGCCGCCTTCATGGCCCCGTCTCCGCCGATGAGGAAGAGGACGTTGACGTTGAGACGCTCCAAGGCCTCCACGATCTCCTCCGAGGACTGGTGTCCCCTGGAGGAGCCGAGCATGGTCCCGCCGAACTCGTGGACATCCGAGACCGTGGACGGGGTCAGCTCCCAGACCTCGTGCCTGTATTTGGGAATGAATCCCTGCAGCCCGAAGCGTATGCCCAGGATGGAGGATATCCCGTACTGGTGATGGGCCTCCATGACGATGGCCCGGATCACGTCGTTGATCCCCGGGCAGAGCCCGCCGCAGGTTACGATGGCGCACTTGGTCTTGCTGGGATCGAAATAGATGTTCTCCTTGGGTCCGGCTTCCTCGAAGGAATAGTATTCAGGCCCTTCCTGCCCCTTTTGATGGAGCTCCTGGGGGATCTCCATGGTCACCCCTTTCTCGTGGGGGACGAAATGCATGAAGGGCAGCGGGGATTCCACCTTGGGCTCCCCCAGCCGCTCCACATCCGCGGCAACTGGATCCAATGCGTTGGCCATATGACCTCCTGGCTCGCAATACGTTGATGCGCGATTCGAAGTCGATGTACCTCCCGAATGGCTCACAGCCCCGGGAAGTGCGGCCTTTGAATGAAGGCTTGCCTTTGCGCATCGAGCAAATTGTTATCGACTGAAGCTCCCGCTGCGGGATTTGTCATAGAAGGTGCCGAACCGGGATCTGTCCGGATTGCGGCTCAAATGCTGATAGCGCTTGACCGCGGCCCGGGCCAGGCGCTGCAGAATATCCGAAAGATCCGATCCCGCGAGCAGATCGGCTACCTCCTGACGGTCGGACAGGCGCGCGCTCAGGATATAGTTCCTCTCGCCCTCCGGGTCGAGCTGCACGTCCTCGAAGCGCGGCTTGATCTCCCTGGACTCCAGGATCTGAGCCAGGAGCTCCATAGCGGTGTAGGCAAAGAACTTTTTCACGTCCTCAGTGGACTCCGCCTTGTTCAAGCGGTCCCTGTACTCGGGCCACAGCTCGTTCTCGATCTTGGTGTAGGAGATGCGTTGCGACATAGCCACTCCTGTGCCGGCGCCCGAACGAATCGGCCACGGGCGGTTTGCCCCCGCACTGCATCCGCAAGGCTATCCGGAGGGCAGAGCGGGGACGGAATCCTTCCGCAAAGGGCACTCCTTCAGTGTCTTTTCATTGTAGGCCAGAGTATGGCAGGATGCAATACCGGACACGGCCCGGGAATGAGGCTTGTATCAATTCCACATCCCGGAGGGTTTATGGAGGTCATCAAGGTTTCCTCCCGCAACAGGCAGGAACTGGTGGAGATCACTGCCAAGCTGCGCGCCACGCTCGGGGAAAGGGGATGGCGGCAGGGGGTGCTCACCGTGTACTGTCCCCACACCACCGCGGGGATCACCATCAACGAGGCGGCTGATCCCAGCGTGGTCCAGGACATCAACGGGACCCTGGCCAAGCTGGTCCCGGAGGGAGCGAACTACCGCCACATGGAGGGGAACAGCGACGCCCACATCAAGTCCTCCCTGGTGGGCTGCAGCGAGCAGATCCTGGTGGAGCGCGGCGACCTCGTGCTGGGGACCTGGCAGGGCGTCTTCTTCGCGGAATTCGACGGTCCGCGATCCAGGAAGGTCTATGTCGGGTTCAGCCCCGGGAACGAATAGCTCCTTCGCGAGCGGAAAGTGGTCATTTCGGATGGTCACAAGACAGGAGAAGTGGCAATGACCCGACCGGACCTCTTGCACGGATTGCGCGACAGCGAGCCGTCCCAGGCCTTCCAGGAGATCTACGAGGATTATCTGGAACAGCTGGGCGGGCTGGATCTCTTGGAACAGGCCGGACGATTGGGCCTGACCCTGTTGCGGGAGGAGGGTCCGGAGCTGGAGATCCCCCTTTTCGGCCGGAGCTACGGGGTGTCTTCGCAGGGGATCCGTCCTCCTTCCGGGGAGCGGCCCCTGCACGCGGAGGCGGTCCTTCTCTGCAGGTATGTCCTGCTCGCCCCGCGGAACCCGCCTGCGCAAAAGGATTGGCGCGCCTTCAAGGACTTCCGCGACGCGGCCCCCTTCGCCGGGGCCTTCTCCGTCCAGGTGGAGGCGAGCCTGGCTCGAGCCTTTTCCGGGCGGGCAGGGGAACTGGAACGCGCCTGCGGCGAGCTGGGGGGCAGGGATCCGGAAATGGGCCTAGCCTACACCCTCTGTCGCGAATTCCCCGCTCTCCCGGGCATCCGCACGGTGCTCCTGTTCAACGACGCGGACGAGGAGTTCCCCGCGGAGGCCAGGATCCTCTTCCCGGACAACGTCGCCGCATTCCTGGACATGGAGTGTCTGGCCATCCTGGGGTGGCTGCTCAAGGACTTCCTCCGCCTCGCTTCTGGGGGAAGCGGCATGAGCATCATGTAGTGATTCCCGGTCAAATACTAGCTCGCCTCGCCTTCTCCGGTTGTTGAGCCAAGCTCCCAGGCAAGATAGTTCCTCTTGTTCCTGCGGCTCTGGATCTCCACCTCCAGGCGCAGCTTCTCCTGCTGCAGATTGTGGATCCGCTCCGGATAGACCACGCCCGCGGGCACGTCCTCCTGGGAGCGGAGCTGCTTCAACTCCCGCTCGGTCTCCTGCTGCTGCCGGGTCAGATCCTTGATTTCCCCTTCCAGGCGCTCGAGCTCATTCGACGATGTAGCGCCGCCGTTTGGAGCCATGGCCTTTTCTCCCCTTTTCCTGCCGGGCCGCAAAAGCGTCCTGCGGTCTGGGCAGTCCGTTGTATATGGTCCAGAAATCGGGCCAGTCCCCGCGCAGCTCGCCGGGATTGCGCAAGACGATCCCCGGCCGCACCAGCGCGATCAGGGCCAGGGCCATGCTCCAGCCGGAATCGGGGCTGGCCAGCTCCAGTCTCTCCCCGCTGTCGCCGGGTCGGGACGCGATGCGCAGGAGCCCGCCCTGAAAGGAAAACTCCGCTCCCAGCTCCCGGGCCGCTTCAATCGCAAAATCTGAGCTGTTTCCGGGTGGCAGATGAAGACTGCCGCGCCCCGCGGCCAGGGCCAGGGACACGGCGAGCGGGACCGCCCAGCCGGCCAGGCGCAGGTCGAACTCCGCCTCCTCCTCGGATGGCTCGTCCGGCCGGGACACGAGAGCCTCATCTGCCTCTTCCAGGGAGATGTCGAAGGCCTGCAGAACCCGCACCACGGTCCCGCGCCTGCTGCTGCCCTCCGCGAATCCGCCGGCCAACCTGGCCCGTCCGCCCAGAAAGCGGGGCATGGCGAGCAGATAGGCCCCGAGCTCAGGATCCAGGGACAACTCGGGCTGGCGGGGCAATTCCCTCTCCCCGGGGGCGAGGCTCAGGCTGCCGGATTCCAGGGCGAGCTCCACTCCGCAGGCTGAGAGCACTTCGCAGGCGGGCTCCAAGGCCCTCCGCCATCCGCTGCCCTGGTTCCAGGAAATGCGTATCCCCCGCTTTGCGGCGTAGAAATAGCCGCAGGACAGGACCAGGGCCAGGCCAAGCTCAGGCGAGGCCTGTTCTGGAAGGACGATCTCCTCCTCCGGGTTGCCGCTGGACTCCAGCCGCATGGGCAGCCCCCTGTTCCCCGGCAGGATGGAAACCCCGCGGGCTCCGAGCCGCGGCAGCAGCTCGAACAGAGGCCCCAGGTCGGCAAGCCTGGCCCGGGTGCTGCCGGTGAGCTTGCAGCTTCCGGGCTCGAGCGCGGCCATAAAGACCAGGAGATAGAGGTTCAGGGCGTCCCCGCCCACGTACACGGATTTGCCGTTGAAGACCGCCGCCTGGCCGGACTCGGTCCAGACCGCGGCCGAATCCCAGGAGACCCGGCTCCCGAGCTGCTGAAAGGCCCGGAGGAGCTCGAACAGGGCGTCGTTCATCACCGGCCGCTCCAGCCGCAGGGAGGACCCTGATGCAGCGGCCAGGGCTAGCCACATCCTGCTGAGCTGCCTGTCCCTGGGCCCCTCCAGGTCAACTGAGGCGGGCTCCTGGCTGGGACGAAGCAAAAACTCCTTCTCCGGAGGGCGCTCCGTGCGGTCGTAGGCCAGGCCGTTGAGCAGTTGAAAGGCCCGGCGCAGGAGCCTCTCGTCCAGCCCCGAGCCGCGGCTCTCCTTCTGCCAGACCTGCCACAGCCCCTTCTCCATCTCCGGATCGGACAGGGACTGGCTTTTGGCTCGCCTCTGTTGCAAGTGCCTGTCAAAAAGATCGCACCGCTTGGCCAGAAGGCGCATGAGCTCGCTATCCACTTGGGCCAGATCTTCCCGGATCGAACCGGGGTTGTGGCCTTTCTTCGCAGCCATATCTCTCCAGCTGCAGCCCTTCACAGGGTTGCTGTACCAGGTTCGGGGTTCCAGGCTTGGGAAAGGAATACAAGTCCACAGTGTTTCCTCCCGCGCGAAGTCTCCGGCAGCACCTAGCGCTAACCCACGCGAGAGGGGAAATTCCTAGCAGAGAACGTCGCGCTCCACAAGGCCCATCGTAAGGGGCCGAAACGTAGGGGATCGAAGGTGACCAAGCCCTATTCAGCGAGGAGCTCGCGCGCCTTTTCGCTGTAGTGTGGGTCATCCGACTCGGCAGCCTCCCGCAGCAGCTGCCCGGCCTTTTGCTCCTCCTCCCCCAGGTCCAGCATGAGCCCGCCGGCATAGACGTGCAGCTTGGGCCTGTAAGGGCTCTCCTCGGGCATGAGGCGCAGGGCCTCTCGATAATACTCCAGGGCCTTGTCCTTGTCCCTGCCCGCGAGCCAGGGTAGCACCTCGTAGAAGCGTCCCAGGGCCATGGCCGGAGTGGCATCGTTGAAGCGCTTGTCCAGCTCGTAGGCTTTCTTCAGGTGCTTTTGCGTCTTTCCCTTGAGCCCCTCGCCCAGGGCGGTGAATATGCTCACCCCGTCGGAGTAGCTCCCCACACAGACCCCGTAGTAGTAATGACCCTCCACGCCTTCCGGCCTGAGCTCCATGGCCTCCTTGGCCAGCTCCATGCCCTGCTTGCCGTACTCGGCGCAGATATCCTTCCAGTCCTCCACTTCCCTGAGCTTAGCCTGCTCTGCCGTCTCGCGGCAAGCCCTGGCCCCTTCCCAGCGCGCGGCATAGCTTTGGGGGTTCTCCTCTGCCGCCTGCCTGTACAGCTGGACCGCCTGCTTGAGGTTGTCCAGGCCTCCCTCGGCCTCGAGGTCCTCAGCTTGGGCCAGCTTGTTCCCCGCCCCAGCGCTTGGCCCCCACAAAACAACCGCTAAGAGGACCATAAGAGTAACACATCCAATTCGACGCATAACAGCCTCCTTGCCCTTTTCCAAACCCCAACAATTTCCCGTCCGTCCGGTAAGGCCTTTCAACCTTATCCCTACAATCGCGCCAATCCGCGTGCCTCGGTTGGATACCCGGACAATCCTGAAAAATACTAGGGCCTGCCTTGGTCACCTGTCAACCTCGGCGACTTCTGAACGACCGCAGCCTGTGAACGGATAAGGCCTATTCCTGCATCAATCCCATCCAGGGCCACTGTCTGCCAAGAGAGGAGACAGAGAATGAATTCCTCGTTAAACAAATTATAATTGAGAAATCTGAGCTTTGTTTTCGAAAAATGAACTTATTTCTTATCAAGCATTGCTAAACAGACCTAAACGCCAATATCTAGCTGTATTCGCTATTGCGTTTCAGCGTGTGATATATAGGATTGCCCTTGTGTTAGCACTCGATTTGAGTGAGTGCTAACACCTTTCGAGGCCCCCAATATCTGGAAATTTCAATAATAAACATGGAGGTCGATTATGAATCTGAAGCCTTTGCACGATAGGGTTCTGGTTCAGCGTGTGGAAGAGGAGGAGAAGACCAAGGGCGGCATCATCATCCCCGAAACCGCCAAGGAAAAGCCCATCCGGGGCAAGGTCAAGGCTGCCGGACCCGGGAAGCTTACCGACGACGGCAAGCGCATGGAGATGTCCGTCAAGCCCGGGGACATGATCATGTTCAACAAGTACGCCGGGACCGAGGTCAAGATCGAGGACGAAGAGCATCTGGTCATGCGCGAGGACGACATCCTGGCCATTATCGAGGACTAATACCAAACGCGAAAAGGAGGGATAGATATGCCTGCTAAAGATATTCATTACCGCGAGGAAGCACGCAAGGCCCTGAGGGCCGGAGTGGACAAGCTGGCCGAGGCGGTCAAGGTCACCCTGGGCCCCCGCGGCCGGAACGTGATCATCGAGAAGTCCTTCGGCTCCCCCACTGTCACCAAGGACGGCGTGACCGTGGCCAAGGAGATCGAGCTCGAGGAGAAGGTGGAGAACATGGGCGCCCAGATGGTCAAGGAAGTGGCCAGCAAGACGAGCGACGTCGCCGGTGACGGCACCACCACTGCCACCATCCTGGGCCAGAAGATTTTCGCCGACGGCTTGAAGCTGGTCGCGGCCGAGCGCAACCCCATGTCCGTCAAGCGCGGCATCGAGAAAGCCGTTGAGGCGGTGGTCGGCGAGCTGGACAAGCTGGCCCACTCCACCCGCGAGGAGAAGGAAATCGCCCAGATCGGAACCATCTCCGCGAACAGCGATCCGGCCATCGGCAACCTCATTGCCGACGCCATGAACAAGGTGGGCAAAGAGGGTGTCATCACCGTGGAAGAGGCCAAGGGCCTGGAGAACACCCTGGACGTGGTCGAGGGCATGCAGTTCGACCGCGGCTACCTCTCCCCCTACATGGTGACCAACCAGGACAAGATGACCGTGGAGCTGGATGACTGCTACATCCTGATCAACGAGAAGAAGATCTCCAACATGAAGGAGCTGCTCCCGGTCCTGGAGCAGGTGGCCAAGCAGAGCAAGCCCCTTCTGATCATCGCCGAGGACATCGAGGGCGAGGCCCTGGCCACGCTCGTGGTGAACAAGCTGCGCGGCACCCTGAACGTCTGCGCGGTCAAGGCCCCCGGATTCGGCGAGCGGCGCAAGGCCATGCTGCAGGACATCGCCCTGCTGACCGGCGGTGAGATGATCTCCGAGGACGTGGGCGTCAAGCTGGAGAACGCCACCATCGATCAGCTCGGCTTCGCCAAGCGCGTGGTTGTGGACAAGGAAAACACCACCATCGTTGACGGCCAGGGCAGCTCCGATGACATCAAGGCCCGCGTCAAGCAGCTCCGCACCGAGATCGAGGAAACCACCTCCGACTACGACCGCGAGAAGCTGCAGGAGCGCCTGGCCAAGATCGTGGGCGGCGTGGCCGTGATCAACGTGGGCGCCTCCACCGAGAGCGAGATGAAGGAAAAGAAGGCCCGTGTCGAGGACGCGCTGAACGCTACCCGCGCCGCGGTAGAAGAGGGCATCGTCGCCGGCGGCGGCGTCTCCCTGGTCCGCTGCGTGGGCGCCCTGGACAACGTCAAGCCCGCGGACGACGACGAGCGGGCCGGCGTGGAGGTCGTGCGCAAGTCCCTGGACGAGCCGCTGCGCCAGATCTGCGACAACGCCGGTTTCGAGGGCTCCATCATCGTGGAGCGGGTCAAGAACGAGAAGGAAGGCTACGGCTTCAACGCCGCGACCGGCGAATACGAAGACCTGATCAAGGCGGGCGTGATCGATCCCAAGAAGGTCACCCGCACCGCCCTGCAGAACGCGGCTTCCATCGCTTCCCTGCTGCTGACCACGGAAGCGACTATCACCGAGAAGCCCGAGGACAAGGAAAGCGGCGGCGGTGGCGGCGGCGCCCCCGGAATGGGCGGAATGGGAATGTATTAATTCCCCGCGCCACTCCCGCACCGCGGATACAAAGGCCGGGCCCCCGAAGGGCCCGGCCTTTCTGTGTACAGAGGTCGGAGTTCGGATGTCGGAAGTCGGAGGCCAGAAGTTGGGTAGCGGATGTCAGTTCAGGAGAAAGGGTTGGGGATTTTTGATCATGGATCCTAACATGGCGCCAATGGAACGGCATTTCTGGACCAATTCATGGTGCTTGGACTGCTCGAGCCACCCGCAATCCTGGGCAAAGTCCAGCCATGTGTCTGTTTCGCTGTTTTCGCCATCGCAGTCGGTAAGCTTATTCAGAAAATGGGCTTCATAGCGCCGTTTTGCCCATGCCTCTCGCAAATTGGAGCAAACAGCCCGCGAAGACCTACGTATCTGATCCGTGAGGGAATATTTTTCCTCTTTCGGCCATGTTTTGCTTATCTCGAAAATTTCCATAGCGAGATCATAGGCCATCTGATACACTTCGAGATCCTTGGCAGAATTGATCTGTCTAGCACGCATCACCTTTTCTCCTTCACTTCCGATATTGAATTCCGATCTCCGACCTCTGATCTCCGACCTCCGATAAGCTCGCCGCCCCCCGCACCAGATTGAGCGAGGACCACTCTCCCAGGGAAATCCTGGTCATGGCGGGCTTTTTCGGAAAAAGGACCCTGTCGATCCGCTTGAGGGAATAGCCGAGCTTCCGGTAGTGGCGCACCTGCTCCCCAATCCTCAACAGATAGTCCCGCTTGGTTGCCAGCGCCCGCCAACCATCCTCCACCACACCCGCGTGGGCGCAGAACAGGGTCCCCACATCCAGCTCCAGCAGGCGATTCAGGGTCCGGACCAGCTCCGGGACGTCCTCCTCGCCGAAGATGAGGCTCGGCTGGCTCCGGGTGTAGACGTCCCCGGAAAAGAGCCACCTCCTCGAGGACTCGAAGAGACAGACATGGTCCCGCGTGTGGCCGGGAGCGCGCACGACCTCGAAGGTGTGGCGCTCCGTCTCGATCCGGTCCGGAAAGGCCTCCGGAGCAAAGGCTGGGCGCGGCCCCCAGAAGATGCGCCTGTACAGGGGAAGCCGCGCCCTGCGCAGGGCCCGCTCTTCCGCACCTCTGGGCACGCACGCGGTCACCCCCTTCTCCGCCTGCAACGCTGCCGCCTGGCCGCAGTGATCCTCGTGCACATGGGTCACCGCCAGACGATCGATGCGCCTGTCCCGGAAAAAGGGCATGAAGACCTGTTCCAGACGCGTCGGCCCGGTATCGATGAGCAGACCGTCCGTCGAGTAGGCATACACCGGGAGGCTGGTGCCGAGCATCCGCACCTTGGCCCCTGCCGCCTCGACTCCGTCTATCTCCCGTACTCCAAGTGTGGGCTCTCTTTTGCCTCTATCAGCCATAGGCATCTCCATTCACCGTTCACCGTTCACCGTTCACCGTTCACCGTTCACCGTTCACCGTTCACCGTTCACCGTTCACCGTTCACCGTAAAGAATGTGAAATAACAAACGGATGTCAATCCTCATACTGACGTGGCAACTATTTGAAGCTTGCGATGCTCCGCACCCCAAACCTACTATCCATCATCCGTCGTCCGATCTCCGATCTCTGATATCCGACCTCCGGCCACCGATCTCCGGCCACGCCCTTGTTGAGCCAGTCCGGGATCTGCTATCCTAATTGGGTCCAACACGGTTTCGGATACCCTAGCGCAACACGCATCGGCGAGGCAACGGGCACAAAAATGAGCCTCCGACTCCGACATCCGATCTCCGGCCTCCGACCTCCGGCTCATTAGCCCATCGCCTCAAAGGATCTTCCCATGCCCCGCTATACCGGCAT
>JAIPDU010000045.1 GCA_021737525.1 Desulfohalobiaceae bacterium
TGCCCCTGTCCATGCTCGGCGAGCCCGAATCCGCGGCGGAAGTGGCCGCCCACAACCTCGCCGCACTGGATCCTGCGGAGTACGACTATATCCTGGTCTTCTGCGCCTCCTGCGGCTCGCACCTCAAGGACTATCCCGATCTGCTGGGAAGCGGGTCGGCAATCGGGGCCAAGGCCGGACAGCTTGCGGACAAGCTCATGGACTTTTCCTCCTTTCTGGAGGACGTCCTGGATTATCAACCGGATAGGACGAAGCAGGCCAGGACGGCCTACCACGCTCCATGCCACCTCTGCCGGGGCATGGGGGTCAGGGAAGCCCCCCGCCGGCTGCTGCGCAAGGCTGATCTGGACTACGTCCCCAACCAGGAGGAGGAGACCTGTTGCGGCCTGGGCGGGACCTACTCCGTGAAATTCCCGGAGGTCTCACAGGAGATCATCGACAACAAGCTGGCGATATGGCGAGAGAGCAATGTGGAACAAGTGGTCACGGACTGTCCCGGATGCATTCTCCAGATGCGTGGATCGGCGAAGAAACGGGGCGATTCCTTCCGGGTTCTCCACACCGCGGAAGTCATTGGCGAAAAGAAGGAGAAATAGCGCTCTCCGGTTTGTATCCGGGCGTTGACCTCGTGATTGTCGACTATTACAGTGTGCGAATTGCTTGAGCTCATTCAGGTAGGGAAACCGGCTCTAATAAGGACAGAGTGGAGATCAACAAATCAGTCCAGGAGAAGAAGCATGGCAAAAAAAACCCAGACAATTGACGGGAATACAGCTGCCGCGCATGTCGCCTACGCCCTGAGCGACACCGCGGCGATCTACCCCATCACCCCATCCTCCCCCATGGGCGAGGAGGCGGACGAGTGGTCCGCGCAAGGTCGAGAGAACATCTTCGGACAGAAGGTATCCATCCGCGAGATGCAGTCCGAGGCCGGTGCCGCCTCGGCAGCGCACGGGGCCCTGGCCGCTGGAGCCCTGACCAGCACCTACACCGCATCCCAGGGCCTTTTGCTCATGATCCCCAACATGTACAAGATGGCTGGCGAGCTCCTGCCGGCTGTCTTTCACGTCACCGCGCGGGCGGTGGCCACCCACGCCCTGTCCATCTTCGGGGACCACTCCGACGTGATGGCTGTGCGCCAAACCGGATTCGCCCTGCTGGCCTCGAACTCGGTGCAGGAGGTCATGGACCTGGCCCTGGTGGCCCATCTGAGCGCCCTTGATTCCAGCATCCCCTTTGTGCACTTCTTCGACGGCTTCCGCACCTCCCACGAGGTGCAGAAGGTGGAGATGATCGACTACGAGGATATCGCCAAGGTAGTGGACCAGGACAGCATCGACGCCTTCCGCGCCAGGGCCATGAGTCCGGAGAATCCCCACATTCGGGGGACAAACCAGAATCCGGACATCTTCTTCCAGAACCGGGAGGCCTGCAACCCCTTCTACGACGATCTGCCCGGCATCGTCGAGGACAGCATGGACAAGGTGGCTCGGATCACCGGCCGCCGCTACAACCTCTTCGACTATGTGGGCCATCCCGAGGCGGAGCGGGTGATCGTGGCCATGGGGTCCGGGTGCGAGACCATCGAGGAGGTGGTCAACCATCTCTCGGACAAGGGAGAAAGGGTGGGCCTGATCAAGGTCCGGCTCTATCGGCCCTTTGTGGCCCGGGCCTTCCTGGCCGCCCTCCCGGCCACTGTCAGCTCCATCACCGTCCTGGACCGGACCAAGGAACCGGGCTCCCTGGGCGATCCGCTCTTCCAGGACGTGTGCACCGTGTTCCAGGAAAGGGATCAGACCCCGGAGATCCTGGCCGGCCGCTACGGCCTGGGCTCCAAGGAGTTCTCCCCGGCCATGGTCAAGGCGATCTATGAGAACATGACCAAGGCCGGTCCCAAGCACCACTTCACCGTGGGCATCACCGACGATGTGACCCGCAGCTCCCTGCCCCCATCCGCGGACATGCCGGACACCACGCCCGAGGGCACGGTGCAGTGCAAGTTCTGGGGCCTGGGCTCGGACGGCACCGTGGGCGCGAACAAAAGCGCCATCAAGATCATCGGCGACAACACGGACATGTACGCCCAGGGCTATTTCTCCTACGACGCCAAGAAGTCCGGCGGGTACACCATCTCCCATCTGCGCTTCGGCAAGCACCCCATCCAGTCCACCTACCTGGTTTCCGCCGCGGATTACGTGGCCTGCCATCAGCCGGCGTACGTAAACCAGTACGACGTCCTGGAAGGGATCAAGGAGGGGGGCACCTTCCTGTTGAACTCGCCCTGGTCCAGCGTGGAGGAGATGGAGGAACACCTGCCCGCCTCCATGCGCCGGACCATCGCTCGCAAGAACATCGCCTTCTACACCATCGACGCCGTGCGCATCGCCTCAGACGTGGGACTGGGCGGCCGGATCAACATGATCATGCAGACCTGCTTCTTCCGCCTGTCCCAGGTGCTGCCCTTCGAGCAGGCCATGGACCTGCTCAAGGACTCCATCCGCAAGGCCTACGGCAAGAAGGGCGAAGACATCGTGAACATGAACATCCAGGCCGTGGACAAGACCGTGGAGAACCTGATCCGGGTCGATTACCCCGAGTCCTGGGCCGAGACAGAGGCGGGCGCCGGAGTCGCGGACAAGGAGGAGCCCGATTTCGTGCAAAACGTCATGCGGCCCATTCTGCGCCTCAAGGGGGACGAGCTCCCGGTGAGCGTCTTCGAGCCGGACGGGGTCTTCCCCGTGGGCACCAGCAAGTTCGAGAAGCGGGGCGTGGCCATCAATGTCCCGGAGTGGGTGCCGGAGAACTGCATCCAGTGCAATCAGTGCGCTTTCGTCTGTCCCCATGCGGCGATCAAGCCAATCCTGGTCACCGAGGAGGAGAAGGCCGCGGCGCCCAAGGACTTCGCCACCATCGACGCCAAGGGCAAGGGTCTCGAGGACTACGCCTTCCGCATCCAGGTCAGCCCCCTGGACTGTCAGGGCTGCGGCAACTGCGCCGACATCTGCCCCTCCAAGGAGAAGGCCCTGGTTATGAAGCCGCTCTCCACCCAAACCGAAATCCAGGAATCCAACTTCGAGTTCTCCGAGTCCCTGCCCGTGCGGGACGATATCCTGCCCAAGACCACGGTCAAGGGGAGCCAGCTGCAGCAGCCCCTTCTGGAGTACTCCGGGGCCTGCGCCGGATGCGGGGAGACCCCCTACGTCAAGGTCCTGACCCAGCTCGTGGGGGACCGGATGCACATCGGCAACGTCACCGGATGCAGCTCCATTTGGGGCGGCACCGCCCCCACCGGACCCTATTGCCCCAACAAGGAGGGCAACGGGCCCACCTGGGCCAATCCCCTGTTCGAGGACGGGGCGGAATTCTCCTACGGTATGCTCATGGCCATTAAGCAGCGGCGGCAGAAGCTGGCCGATCTCATGCGCGAAGCCATGGAGCGCGACGTCCCGCGGGAGCTCAAGGAAGCCATGCAGGGCTGGCTGGACAACATGAACGACGGCGAGGCCTCCAAGACCCATGCCGAACAGGTGCGGCGCGCCCTGCTCCAGGCGGATCCCGATCCGGTGCTGGAGGAGATCTGGAAGCTGGAGGACATGCTGGTCAAGAAATCCGTCTGGGCCTTCGGCGGGGACGGCTGGGCCTATGACATCGGGTACGGCGGCCTGGACCACGTCCTGGCCTCCGGCGAGGACATCAACGTCCTGGTCATGGACACCGAGGTCTACTCCAACACCGGAGGGCAGTCCTCCAAGGCCACGCCTCTGGGGTCCATCGCCAAGTTCGCCGCCTCGGGCAAGCCCACGGGCAAGAAGGACATGGGCCGGATATTCATGACCTACGGCTACGTCTACGTCGCCTCCGTGTCCATGGGCGCGAACAAGAACCAGATGCTCAAGGCCTTCACCGAGGCGGAGCAATATCCCGGTCCCTCCATCATCATGGCTTACGCCCCCTGCATCAACCAGGGTATCCTCAAGGGCATGGGCAAGAGCCAGGAGGAGGAGAAGCTCGCGGTCCAGAGCGGGTACTGGCCCCTGTATCGCTACAATCCCCTGCTGGCCAAGGAGGGCAAGAATCCCCTGACCCTGGACTCCAAGGCCCCGGATGGCAGCCTCCAGGAATTCCTCTCCGGAGAGAACCGCTACCGTCAGCTGGAGCGAAGCGCCCCCGAGGTCTCGCAAAAGCTGCGGGCCCAGCTGGAGCAGGATGTCTGGCAGCGCTACGAGATCCTGCGCCGCTTGGCGGAAGAGCCGCCCATCGACGTCACCGCTTTGGGGAAGAGCGGGAAGGCGGAAGGCGAATCCGGACAGGAGGCGGACCACTGCGAGGTCAAGGACGTGGCTGAGCACGCCCGCCCCGATTCCGGGGAGGCCTGCAACGACGACCGCGGGGCCACGGACTAGCCTTAGTGCCGCGCTCCGAGGCGGCTCCGAGTCCGCAAGCGCGGAGCTTGCCCTCAAACCCATTCCCAAGGGGGGCCTGGAACCAGGCTCCCCTTTCTCCTTTTGGATTCGATGAATCGCCGTTCACCGCCTCATCTCTTCGTCCGCTAACAACCGAAAGCCTGCCTGCACGCTACTTGGCAGCATCGATCGCCGGAAGGACAATCTCAAAAGGGGTTCTCAAGGACACTCAGCATGGACATGCACGCATTTTTCCATCCCCAACACATAGCAGTCATCGGGGCCTCCGCCAATCCGGCCAAGATCGGGCACAGCGTGCTCTCCAACCTGATCCAGGCCGGATACGAGGGAGCGATCTATCCCGTGAATCCCAAGGAAACCCAAATCCTGGGCCATCCGGTAACCCACAACATCGCCGATCTTCCCCGGGGCTTGGACATGGCCGTCCTCACCGTCCCCAGGGATCCCGTCCTGCCCGCGGTGCGCCAGCTGGCCGAGCTGGGGACCAAGGCGGTGGTGATTATCACCGCCGGCTTCAAGGAAGTGGGCCGCGAAGGGTTCCATATGGAACAGGAAATCAAGGAGATCGCGGAGGAAAACGACATCGCCCTGCTGGGGCCCAATTGCCTGGGCCTGATCAACTCCGGGGCGGGCGTCAACGTCACCTTCGCCGCCGGGGCCCCGGCTTCGGGCAACGTGGCCTTCTTCTCCCAATCCGGCGCACTGTGCCAGGCCATCCTGGACTGGGCCGTGGGGGAAAACATGGGCTTTTCCAAGTTCGTGAGCCTGGGGAACAAGGCGGTGATCAACGAGTCCCACATGCTGGACTACCTGGGCGACGACCCGGACACGGACGTGGTGCTTGGCTATATCGAGAACGTGAGCCGGGGCCAGGAGTTCCTTCGCAAGGCCAGGGCCATGTCCCGCAAAAAACCGGTGCTCATGATCAAGTCCGGCACCTCCACCTCGGGAGCCAAGGCCGCCTCCTCCCACACCGGGGCCATCGCCGGCTCGGACCAGGCCTACGAGGCCGCCTTCCAGCAGAGTGGGATCATCCGGGTCCGGGACATCGCCTCCCTCTTCACCCTGGCCCAGGCCTTCTCCTGCCAGCCCCTGCCCCAGGGCCCCAACCTGGCCGTGGTGACCAACTCCGGCGGACCGGGAATCATGACCGCGGACGCCTGCGAGCGCTCAAAGCTGCACATGGCCAGGCTGAGTCAGGAAACCATCGAAGGGATGCAGGAGTTCCTGCCCTCCTTCGCCTCGCTGCACAATCCCGTGGACATTATCGGGGACGCGGACGCGGAGCGGTACAGGCTGACCTCGGAGGCGGTGCTCCGGGATCAGAACGTGAACGCCCTTCTAATCCTTCTGACCCCCACTGCGACTGTAGTTTCGCAATTGGACCAGGTCGCGGAAAACATCATCCACCTCGCCAACCAGTCGGAGAAACCCGTTTTCGTCTGCCTCATGGGCAAGCACTCCATCGCCGCCGCGCAACAGAAACTGGTCCAGGCGGGAATTCCCTGCTACAACTTTCCCGAGCCGGTGATTCAGAGCCTGGAGGCGATGTACTCCTACCAGCAATGGCGGAACAGGCCTGAAGAGCATGTGGAAGAGATCCGGACCGACCGGGAGCGAGCCGAGGAAATCGTCAACGGCTTCCGCTCGCGCCTGTCCCCCGGCCGGAGCGTGGAAATCGTGGAATACCAGGCCCAGGAGCTGCTTCGGGCCTACGACCTTCCCGCCGCCGCGACATCCATAGCCACCACCAGCGCCGAGGCGGCCCAGGCCGCGGAAAAAATCGGCTATCCGGTTGTGCTCAAGGTGGCTTCCCCGGATATCTCGCACAAGAGCGACGTGGGCGGCGTCCGGGTCAACCTGGAGTCACCGGAGCAGGTCAAGCAGGCCTTTCTGGAGATCACCTCCCAGGCCAAGTATCACGAGCCCCAGGCCTACATCCACGGCTGCCTGATCCAGGAAATGGCCCCTGGGGGCATGCGGGAGATCATTGTCGGGTTCAACCGGGACGATCAGTTCGGTCCCCTGCTCATGTTCGGCCTGGGAGGCATCCACGTGGAGGTGCTCAAGGACATCTCCTTCAAGCTGGCCCCCATATCCCGAAGCCAGGCAGCGGATATGATCCGCAGCATCAAGTCCTACATGCTGCTCAAGGGCATCCGCGGTGAAACCGGGGTCAAGATCAGGGCCATCGAGGACATCCTGGTCCGGGTTTCCCAGCTGGCCACGGACTTCCCGGACATCGTGGAAGCGGACCTCAACCCTGTTTTGGTGAATGATGAACGGGCGATTGTGGCGGATGTGCGCCTCACCCTGCACATGCCCCATACCTAGAGGATGGGGTATATATGTCCTGGCACGGAATCACGCCCGCTCCAAGCGCGGCTCGTTTTTTTATGAATACGAAAATCGGGACTGACAACACAAGGCACTTGTATTATTCTGGCACGAAACCGGCCGGTGTTCCCGGTGGGCCCGGGAAAACCCAAGGCCGGTACCAAACGCTTGAAAGCGGAAGATCCTAGAGGAGGAGGCCATGACCGGACTGTATATAGGCTCCACGTCGGGCTTCGCCGGCAAGAATCTCATGGTGATGGCCCTGGGCCTTCAGCTGCAGAAAGAGGGCTACAAAGTGGGCTATATGCGCCCAGTGGGGACTTCCCCCGTACAAAAGGGGAACAAGATGGGAGACGAGGACGCCACCTTCGTCCAGGAAATTCTGGGACTGGACGAGGACCCGGAGCTCGTATCCCCTGTGGTGGCCACCCACGATTTGCAGATGCAGGTTTTCGCCGAGGGATGCCCGGATCTTATGGGGCGCATCGTGAACGCGTACAACACCTTGAGCAAGGACAAGGACGTGATGCTCGTCTGCGGGGCGGGGAGCTTTCTCCACGCAGGCAAGTACTGCAACGTTGCGGGGATAGACGTGACCCAGGCCCTGGGCACCAAGGTCCTCCTCGTGGATCGCTTCTTCAAGGAATTCTCCTACGACTACCTGATCAGCGCCAAGGAGCAGTTGGGCGACGATCTTATCGGCGCCGTTCTGAACAGCGTGCCGGAGTCCCGAATGGACACCGTGGAGAGCATGCTCAAGCCGCTGATGGAACGGCGGGGAATCCGAATCCTGGCCACCGCTCCCCAGGACTCGCTTTTGAACGCCATCCGCATCGGGGACCTGGCCAACAGGCTGGGGGGCAAGATCATCTCCGTGCCGGAAAAGTCGGATGTGGTTGCGGAGGATTTCCTCATCGGCACCATGCAGGTGGAGAACTTCATGACCCATTTCCGGAAGAAGCCCAACTCCGCGGTGATCGTGGGCGGGGACCGCTCCGACCTGCAGCTCGTGGCCCTGGAGGGCAAATGCCCCTGCCTGATCCTGACCGGAAACCTCTATCCCAACGACATCATCCTTACCCGCTCCGAGGATCTGGAGGTCCCCATTATCGTGGTCCGGGACGACACCTACAGCGTGGCCAAGAAAATGGAAAAGATCCTGGAGAGCATCAAGCTCAGGGATAGAATCAAGATCAACCACGGGTCCAAGCTGATCAACTCCATCCTGGACTGGCCCGCGATCAAGCAGGAGCTCGGTCTCAGCTGATACCGCCCCTGTCTCGCCTGGGCGCCCCTTTTTCCTGAGGTCGCCGTACATAGTATCGCCGCCGCGGGTCGGGGCTCGCGGCGGCGATTTTGCGTACGGCACAGGGTGCGGGGATCCCTTCACGGGGTGTTTTTGCACTTATTTAGCGGAGGTTCCGTCGATTTTCTTCGCTCGTCACGTGGGGGAAACCCGACCGCGACAAGGCTCATGTTTAGGGGTCAGCTCATGGTGACCTATCTCGGCAATACCAAGGAAATCCGCATCAAATGAGAGTCGGGTGGGGGCAGGGATGCCCCCGCGTGACGAGCGTTAGATAATCCGGAACCGGAGGTTTAAAGTGAAAAAACACCCCGTGAAGGATTACGGGTGCGGCCCTGCCCAGTCTGTCTACACCTCCGGACAGGACTGCAGCGCCTTGTCTATGGTCTCCCTGGGCAGATCGCAATTGTTCAGCTCGCCCCGCATATGGGAATCGTACGCCCCCAGATCCAGCAGGCCGTGCCCGGAGTAGAGAAAGACCACGTTGGACCCCGGCTCGGCCTGTTTGGCCGTATCGATGGCGGATTTGATGGCATGGGCCGTCTCCGGAGCGGGGAGATAGCCCTCCGTTGCCTGAAAGAGCCGCGCCGCCTCGAAGCACTCCTCTTGGTAATAGGATTGGGGCTGGACCAGTCCTTCCTGCACCAGGTTGCACAGGATGGGAGCCCCGCCGTGGTAGCGCAGGCCACCGGAGTGGATGGGAGGAGGCATGAAGGCATGGCCCAGGGTGTGCATCTTGATCAGGGGGGTGAGCTTGGTCATGTCCCCGTAGTCGTAGCGGTAGTCCCCCTTGGTCAAAGTGGGGCAGGCCTTGGGCTCGGCAGCCAGGAAATTGATGGGCTCGCCGCTGAGCTTGTCCGGCAGAAAGGGCAGCAGCATGCCGGCGACATTGCTTCCGCCCCCGGCGCAGCCGATAATGTAATCCGGCTTGCGTCCGGCCATTTCCAGCTGTTTCTTGGTTTCCAGGCCGAGCACGGTCTGATGGATCAGGACGTGGTTCAGGACGCTGCCCAGGCTGTACTTGGCATCCGGGCTATTCGCTGCGTCCTCCACCGCCTCGGAGATGGCCAGCCCCAGGCTTCCCTTGCACTCCGGATCCTGGCGCAGCATCTCCGCCCCGGTCCTGGTGTGCTCCGAGGGCGAGGGATGGACCTGTCCGTCGTAGGTCCGGATCAGGATCCTGCGATAGGGCTTTTGTTCAAAGCTGACCCGCACCATGTACACGGTGCAGCCCAGACCGATCATTCGCGAGGCAAAGGCCAGCGCTGCACCCCACTGCCCCGCGCCGGTTTCGGTGGCGAGCCTGGAGATGCCCTCGGCCTTGTTGTAATAGGCTTGGGCCACCGCGGTATTGGGCTTGTGCGATCCAGTGGGGGATACGGACTCGTCCTTGTAGTAGATGCGGCACTTCGCGCCGATGGCCTCCTCCAGCCGCTTGGCCCGGATGAGCGGTGTGGGGCGCCACAGGGAATAGGTCTCCCGCACCTCCTGGGGGATCCGGATATATCGCTCCTCGCTTTGCTCCTGCTCGATGAGGCCCCGGGGGAAGATGGGCTCCAGCTGCTCCGGGGCGAGGGGTTTCCTGGTCTCCGGGTCCAAGGGCGGAGCCAGGGGTGTG
>JAIPDU010000046.1 GCA_021737525.1 Desulfohalobiaceae bacterium
CTCTTTCCGCAAGTCCTCAAGGAACACCTCCGCTCAGACGTGCCCTACGGGCTGTTCCTTTCCGGAGGGGTGGACTCCGCTGTTCTGCTGGCCATGCTGCACCGCTATCAGGACAAGACGGTGCGCACCTTCTCCATCGGGTACAAGGACACCTCCATGCGGGACGAGCTCGAGGAGGCCTCCTTCATCTCCGGCAGGTTCCCCACGGAGCACACTCCCATCCACATCAACCAGCGCGATCTCTTCCACAGGATCGTCTACTCCGTCTGGACCGCTGACGAGCTCATGCGGGACTACGCCCAGCTGCCCACCTCGTACTTGGCGGAACAGGCCTCGCGTGAGCTCAAAGTGGTCCTCACAGGCGAAGGCGGAGACGAGGTTTTTGCCGGGTACGGGCGCTATCGGGGCGGCCTCGAGAGCCGGGTGAAAGGAGTGTTCGCCCCCGGCACCGGCGGTTTCCGAACCAGGGGCCAGATGCGGGGACACTGGCTGCGACGCATCTACGGCTCGGAGTTGCGAGCCGTGCAAGGCGATTTCCGCGAGCCCTTCATACGCGCCTACGGCCAAACGCCGAATGACTGGAGCCGGCTGCAGCGACGCCAGTACACGGATATTGCCACCGCCCTGCCGGACAACCTCCTGCTCAAGGTGGACAAGATGCTCATGGGCTTCGGCCTGGAGGGCCGGGTCCCCTTCCTGGACCACCGGATCGTAAGCTTCGGCCTCTCCCTGCCGGACGAGCTCAAGATCCGCTCCGGACGGGGCAAGGCCTTCCTGCGCCAATGGGCGGAACGCTACCTGCCGCGGGACTATTTGGACAAGAAGAAATCCGGATTCCACGTTCCGGTAGGGGACTGGCTCTCGGGATCCTTTCTTGACGGCCTCTGCGAGTTCCTTCCCCGTCACAGGGGCATCAGGGAGCACTTCCGCCACCGGGAGGTTGCAAGGCTCCTGGAGCGGCACAAGAGGAAGGGAGGGCTCGCCAGGGAGGTATGGTCCCTTATGCAATTCGCCATCTGGTTCAACCTCTTTATCGAACCGAACACAACCCTTCCGACGCCAGAGGAGGACCCCCTGGACTGGATCCGCTAGCGCTGTCGCATCCATTCGAGGGGAAAGAAGGTTGAACCGCGGGGGGTTGATTCACCGCCCAGGCTCGGAGGGCGCTGAGGGCTCGCAGAGTTTGAGCCCTTGATAAGAGTGTCGGTTCCTCCGCGGAGGGCTCCTCTTCGCACCTCTCCCACAGAGCTTGCATGCCTCAACGGAAACCGGTATTTTCCCTCCCGGTAGCTCAGGGCGAGCAAACCACTCCGGACATCCACCCCCGGATGGCGAGGACAGTAAGCCGGATGAGCCTTTCGACAAGCAACACCATCGCTAAGCGGATCTTTGTAACAGGAGCGTCCCGCTCGGGAACAACGCTGCTTCAGAGCCTGCTTGCGGGACATTCCCGCATCTACACCTTCCCGGAGACCGGAGCGTTTTTGAGGATCCTGGGCATGCGCCGCCGCGCGCCCCTGGCTCTGGTCGGCCTGTCCCTGGGCGGAGAGAAAAAGGCCTTGCAAAGGCTTTGCGACACCCTCCAGCCAGCGAGGCTTACCCGGAACCAACTGAGCACCTGTCTCACCTTGAAGGGCTCTATAGAGCAGGTTACCGGCTTCTTGGACAATCTCGCCCTGGAGCGGGACAAGAGCATCTGGGTGGAAAAGACCCCGCGGCATTTCAAGTACGCGGACATCCTGCTGCGCCATGTCCCCAGGTCCCACGTCCTGCACATCCTGCGGGACGGACGGGATGTTCTCGCCTCCATCTATCTTCGGGCGCAGCGGTATCCGGACAGATTCGGCAAGCAAGGGGATCTTCGATACGGGATCCGGCTCTGGAACGAGGCGGTGCGCAAGGCCCATGCCCTCATGGACACGCCCGGACACAGCACCCTCATCTACGAGGATCTTACCCTTCGCCCGGATAAGGTGCTCCACTTCCTCTGCACCGAGGCAGGGATCACCTTCGAGCCGGAGATGCTTCGCATGTCCCATGACGCCTATTTCATTCAGGGCCACGAGGCCTGGAAGCGGGACACGAGCACAAGGGTGGCCCCAAACACCTCCAAGTTCGCCACTGTCTTCGACAAGGCAACCCGTGACTGGCTCGAGGGCAAACTGCGGCTGGATCTGTACCATGAGCTCAGACGAAGCGCCTCGCAGCGTATTGGGCTCGAGTCCTCGACACAAACCGCTCCAGGCAAGGAGACGAACCAACCCTCATGAATACGGACAGAATCCTGCACGGCACGTACAACACCCTGATCTCGGGGCTTTCCCCGCTCATATTCGGCAGGCTTCTGCTCAAGGGACTTCAGTCACCGGGGTACAAGCACCGCTGGAGCGAACGGCTGGGACACGCCCCCTTCCGCAGCGAAGGGAGAACGATCTGGGTTCACGCCGTTTCCGTGGGTGAGGTCCAGGCCGCGATCCCGCTTCTGAAGCAGCTGCGGCAGCGCCATCCGGAGCGGGAGATCTTGGTCACCACAACCACCCCGACGGGTTCGCAGCAGCTTCGGGACCAGCTCGGGGACAGCGTCCGGCACTGCTACGCGCCCTATGATTTCCCTTTTGCCGTGCCCCGTTTCCTGGACGCGGCCCGCCCTGACCTGGCCGTGATCATGGAGACCGAGATCTGGCCCAATATCTTCCGGGAATGCTCCCGACGGGACATCCCCCTTTTTCTGGCCAATGCCCGCATCTCCCCCTCCTCCTTCCGGCGCTACCGTGCCATACGGGGATTTCTCAGCGGCCTGCTCCGCGAGGTTACCGTGCTGGCCCAGAGCCGGGATGACGCGGACCGCTTTACCGCCCTGGGCGCGCCTCCAGAGCGAACCCATGTCTGCGGCAACATCAAGTTCGACATCCAGCTTCCCCGGGAGCTCGTGGACCGGGGCAGCCAGCTCGGAGACCGGCTATCCGGAGGGGAACGGCTCGTCTGGATCGGAGCGAGCACGCACCAGGGCGAGGAAGAGCATCTGCTCCGGGCCCACGCCGCTCTCGCCCAACGCTGTCCCGGTGCCGTGCTCCTGCTCGTGCCCAGACACCCCGAGCGCTTCGAGCACGTAGCTGGGCTCTGCCGCAGGCACGGCTTTTCTCTCCATCGCCGCAGCCAGGGTCTGTTCCCGGACCAGCCCTGCTCCGTCTACCTCGGGGACAGCATGGGGGAGCTGCCGCTCTACTACGCCGCCTCGGACATCGCCTTCGTCGGCGGCAGCCTGGTCCAAACCGGGGGCCACAACCTGCTGGAGCCAGCAGCGCTTTGCCGTCCCATCCTCACCGGGCCCCATGTATTCAACTTCACCCGGATCAGCGAGTTGCTCCTGCAGCGCCGGGGACTCCTGCAGCTCAGCGACCCAGGGCAGCTGGACGAATCCCTCTGCCGCCTGGCCCTCGATCCGGAGCTGCGAGCCGACATGGGCAGCCGGGCCAGCGAGGTGGTGCAAGAGAACCAGGGAGCGGCGCAAGCTATTCTCGCTCAACTGGAAACCGCCCTGCCCCCGCGGAGCTGAGCAAACATGCGACGGATGATGCTGCACATGCTGGGCATCTGGTGCGCCCGACGCAGGGAAAGCACCCTGGAGTCCGCGGGCGAGATCCTGGGCCGGCTCATGTGGCTCGCCCTGCCCGCTCGCCGCCGCACCGCCATCCGGGCGCTCGAGCACCATCTCCGTCTGCCCCCCGACGCCGCCTCGAAACTGGCTTGGGACAATTTCCGGCACACCGGCCGCTCATTCCTGGAAATCATGCACACCCGCAAGATGGACCACCGTTTCCTGCGGGACAGGGTCCGAATCGAAGGGGAGGAAAACCTGGAGCGGGTCATTCGCCTGCAGCGTCCCATTGTCGGTGTGAGCGCCCATCTGGGGGCATGGGAGCTCCTATCCGGCCTGCTGGCCCTTTCCTTCCACGAGCGTGGGGCGCAGATCGTCGTCCGGCAGCCCAAGGATCCCTTGCTCAAAGAACTGATGACCCATTTCCGCCAGCGGGACAACGTGGAGATCGTCAGCAGAAAGCTCGCCGCGCCCAAGGTCCAGTCCAATCTCAAAAAGAAGGGGATCTCCGCCTTTCTCGTGGACCACAACTGCGGAAGGGACCAGGCGGTATTCCTCCCCTTTTTTCAGGAATACGCCGCGGTCAACATGGGACCGGCCCTGCTCGCGCTCCGGTCCAGGGCTGTGGTCTGGCCCGTTTTCATGCTGCGGGAAGACGGCAATTACGCGATTCACTGCGGGGAGCCGCTGGACACGCGGACAGTGGAAGGAACGCTGCGGGAGAGGGTGGAACAAGTGGCCGCCTTCTACACCCGGGAGGTGGAGGCCATGGTGCGAAGATACCCCGAGCAGTGGTTCTGGATGCACCGGCGCTGGAAGACGAGGCCGGACTGGGAGAAGCGTCCGTAAGCTTCACATTTTTCCCTTGCGCCCCTTGCAGCGAGAAGAGGAGCCCACCGCGGAGCCGCAGAGCGCGCGGAGAAAGACGCGGAGTGCACATCCTGATCCTTTGCCCTGAGACGGGCAAAGGATCAGAGGGCTCCGCCTGAGAGTAGATGCTTCGTTGTTCCATCCTGCCGAGTATCCAAGGGAAAAGACGGCATTTCTCAAGAGACGTGAACCCTTTTTGCTTTGCGGTATCTCACCGCAAAGCAAAAATCTCTCTCAGCGCCTCCTCCGCGTCCTCCGCGCCTCTGCGGTGGGCAAATCTTCTGCACCCTCTGCGGTGAGAAAAAAAGGCCCGGCGCCGAATAGGATCGGGCCGGGCCTTTGCGTCGACATTTCCGCTACGCAACTAGGATGCAAACCCCTTCTCGAAGTTGGGCACCACCTGCTTCTTGCGGCTCATTACACCGTCCAGCCAGGCCTGCTCGCCCTTGGGCTCGACACCGAAGGCCTTCTGCACGACCTGCGGATCGTCCGAGGCGATGAGGATCTGGGAGCCCTCCTTCATGATGTCCGTCAGAAGCAGGAACACGCTGTGGTAGCTCCCCTCGCCCTTCATGGTCTTGATTTCCTTGGCCAGGTCGTCCTTGACCGAATCCAGCAGGCTCAGGTCCACGACCTCGAGCTGGCCGATCCCCACCTTGTTCCCGTTCATGTCGAAGTCCTTGTAGTCCCGCATGACCAGATCCCGGATGGGTGTGCCCTCGATGGCGGACTTCACCTTGAACATCTCCATGCCCAGGGATTGGAGATCGTCGATCCCGGCAACCTTGGCCAGCTCCTGGCCGGCTTTCTTGTCCGCGTCGGTGCAGGTTGCGGACTTGAAGATGACCGTGTCGCTCAGGATGGAGCAGGTCATGATGCCGGCGATGTTCTTGGGAATCTCCACGCCGTAGAAATCGTACATCCCCTTGATCACGGTGCAGGAGCATCCCACGGGCCAAGCCCAGATCTCGATGGGATTGGGGGTGGTCACATCCCCCAGCTTGTGGTGATCCACGATGCCCATGAGCTCGCCCTGATCCAGATCGTCCAGGCTCTGGGACCGATCCGAATGGTCCACCAGAAAAATCTGCTTGCCCGCGGCGCTCTCGATCTGCTCAGGGGTCTCCACACCGAACTTGTCCAGGACGAACTTGGTCTCATCGTTCACCTTGCCCTGGACCGCGGGCTTGCACTCCGTACCCATCTTGCTCTTCAGATCCGCCAGGGCGATGGACGCACACACGGTGTCCGTATCCGGGCTCTTATGACCGACTACATACGCTGGCATAACCAACCTCCTCCGAAAGTATTTTTTGCAATCCAGACACTTGTCCCCGTAAAAACCTTGTGCAAGCTAGCACAATATTGATCGCCTGCCAAGTTCTTCCCTGATACAATCATCCCGCCCCCCGGCTCATCCCGCCCCCTAGAGCCAAAGGGTCATGAAGATAAACACAATGCCCGCGGCCAGGAGCCAATAGGACCTCCTCAGGCGAAGGGCCAGGAAAGCACCCAACAGGACGCCTCCCAATATTTCGGACCAGTCCGTCCCGCTCCGGGCGGGCAGATAGTCAAGGGCGACCGATCCAAGTGAATAAAGGTACATGGAGGCAACCAGGCACACACAGGCCTGAATCCCGACATAAAGGGCAAGGGAACGCAGAAGGAAGGCTTGGGGATCCCCTCCTCCGTCGGGAACCGGGGATGCGGTCCGGCGGAGAAGGGCGTCGTGGACCGAGTTCAGGCGATTCCGGAAGCCGGATTCCACTCTGCTTCCCAACCAGGCCAGGGGAATGGCGAGTAGAAGCAGGGGCAACACCTGTCCCGGCTGAGTCACTGGAAGCAGAGCTGCGGTTTCGGCGCAAACAAAGGCGGCCAGCTGGCTTTGCGGGGGGATATGCGTCCCGGCGGGAATAATGTCGAGCCACAGGAGCTCAAAGAAAATACCGATCGCGAGGAAAGGGAAATTGGGCTCCAAGAGCAGGGCGAAAAGGATGCCCATGACAATGGGCCTGTCCAGAAAACCCAGATGGACCGCGTTGCGGAACAGCGCCAACAGGCCAAAAAAAAACCGCACAGGGCCATGAGCAGAAATGTTTCGGCCAATTCGGGCATGGCTTCCTCGAAAGTCCAATGGCTTCAGCGAGCCCTGGGATCGTGACTGGTTGTTCGTGACCCGTGATCCGTTATCGGTGATTCGTCACTCGTGACCCGTGATTGGGCACCGGGAACCGATGTCCGATATCCGACATCCGACATCCGACCTCGGGGCCGGGTTTAGTGCAGGTTCACCTGAACCTGCTTGTTGGGCACACAGCGAAAATCGAGCTTTACCCCCTGTCCCTGGAAGAAGCTTAGACATTCCCTGTCCGACTGATCCAGGGCCACATGCTCGCAAACCTGCTTCTTCCCGGGTGCGTAGTGAAGATTTCCGATATTGACCGCCTTGAACCGCAGCCCGGACTGGTAGGCCCGTTGCGCGTCTGGGCAGTTGGCGAAGAGGAAAAAGAGATCCTGGGGCCTGGAGGCTTTGTTCAGACTGGAATAGGTCTCCAGGGACTTCTCCACGGGAGTGAAGACAAGCCCCACATTCCCGGAAACAGCCAGGCTGATGATCTCCTGCTGCAGCTCGTCGCAGGCCAGGGTGTCGTTGGCCACGACGAGCACATTCGCCTGGCAATAGGGCAGCCAGCTCTCGATCACCTGTCCGTGCACAAGGCGATTGTCTATCCGGACCCAGATTGCCAGACTATCCATTGTTGATTTTTCTCTTCATGACTTCTCCGGCCACGACAATACCCTGTCGCCCCGCGGACTTGGCCTCTCCCGCAAGCTCCTCCAGATCCGAGTCCCTTCTGTTCAGTATCTTGAGCAGCATGGGCAGATTGGCACCGGTAACCACCTCGAGCCGTTCGGACTCCAGCAGGGACAGGCTCAGATTGCTGGGAGTGCCGCCGAACATGTCCGTGAGCACCAGCACCCCTTCGCCCTGGTCCATGACCCGTATTCGCTCCTGGATCTCGGTCATGGCCTGATCCATGCCGCTGCTGCCGTCCACGGAAATGGCGGAGCAGTTCTCCAGCTCGCCCAGGATCCCCTCGGCTGTCTGCAGAAGGATTTGACCCAGCTCGTGATGCGTGATCAAGATAATTCCGATCATCCCAGTTCCAGATGCCTGTGTTCCAGGGAAACATTGTATTGTTCACTAATCAGGGCGCTATAGACCTCCTCCGCTACTGCGACGGAGCGGTGAAATCCACCGGTGCACCCCAGGGCCACGGCGACGCGATAACGGCCCTCATGGGCGTAGAGGGGCAAAAGATAGAGCAGAAAGTCGAGGAAGCGCTCTTTGAAATCCTTACCAACCCCATTCTGAAAAACATACTCCCGAACCGTGGCCTCCTTGCCGCTTATCCCTTTCAGCTCCGGCTGGAAATAAGGATTGGGCAGGAAGCGCAAGTCGAAGACCAGGTCGGCTTCCCGGGGCATTCCGTATTTGTATCCGAAAGAGAGCAAATGGACCCGCAAACCCAGACTGGGATCGGTCATGAACCGCCAGTTCCGCTGCAATGCCCGGCGCAGATCGTGCAGGGTGAATTCGGTCGTGTCCAGGATGAGGTCCACCTCCTGGCGCAGGGGCTCAAGCAGCTCCATTTCCTTGCGTATGGCCTGCTCCAGGCCCATCCCGGAGGAGGCCAGGGGGTGCGGCCTCCTCGTCTCGGCGTAGCGCTGCACCAGCTTGTCCAGGCTCGCCTCCAGAAACAGCAGCTGGGGCCGAACACCTCGCTCACTGAGCTGCCTCTTGGCCCGCTCCCAATCCGCCAGGAAATCTCCCTGACGCACGTCGATACCCAGAACCAGGCCGCGATAGTTTCCGGGGTTTTCCCTCTGAAACAGATGGGCCATGCGATCCACCATGCCCGAGGGCAAACCGTCCACGCAAAAGAACCCCAGATCCTCGAAAACCTTGATTGCCGTGCTCTTGCCGGCCCCGGAGAGGCCGGTAACAATGATCATCAGGATTTGCTTCTGTTGCTGCAAGCCCGTTCCGACCCTTTGTTAAAGGAGCTCCCAACCCTGCGTCTCTCGCGAAAAAAACTCATGAATAGCTTACTTACTGTCCCGTATCGGATCACCGGACCACGTGATCAGACGCTATCCAAAAGACGAAACAGCCCTTCCCAGCCCCGGGCCTCCATGAAGCTTCCCTGAAACTCCGGATCCTTCAGCAGCCTGGATATGTGCGCCAGCAGGCGCAAATGGGTTCCGGCCACATTCTCCGGGGCCAAAACCAGGAAAAAGATGGTGCACGGTTCCTGATCCAGGGCATCGAAATCCACTCCCTGCAGGCTTCTCCCCACAGCGAGCACTATGCTCTCCAATTCCTCCATCTTGCCGTGGGGTATGGCCACACCGTTGCCGATTCCGGTACTGCCCAGCTTTTCCCTCTCCAGCAGGATATCCCTTGCCTTGTTCAAGTCCAATTCCCGGACTTTCTCCTGTAAGGGAGCGAGCAACTCCTCCAGGACCTCGGGCTTTGTATCGGACTTCAGATCCGGAAGAATCAAATCCTTGTCCAGGTAGTCCGCAAGTTGCATTGCTACATCCTCGGATCAATTAGGCCGTAATCGCCGGTATTCTTGCTGTAGATCACGTTCACCCGCTCATTCTCCGCATTGACGAAGACCAGAAATTTGCGTTCGGTCTCTTCCAGCTGAATCACGGCCTCCTCGGGGCTCATGGGCTTCATCTCCTCCAGGCTTTCCCTTTCGATGACCGGTTCAGCGCCGATTCCACCCAATGGCCCTGTGACAGGGGCCGCGGAAGCGCCGGGGTTGTGCTGTCGATCCAGCTTGCCCTTGCGGCGATCCTTTTCCTTGTCCTTGTTCCGCTTGAGCTGTGCCCGGAGCTTGTCCAATACCTGATCGATGGTAACGTACATATCCTCCGATTCGCCCTGTGCGGTCAGCTGGAGGTCGTCCACGCCCAGCTTGACCTCCACGATCTGGCGATAACGGTCCACCTCCATCATGACCGTCAGGACTGCGCTATCCTCTCGTTTGATATACTTGGTCAGCTTCTCGAACCGCGTCCGGGCGTATTCCTTGAGGTGTTCCGAAGGATCAACATTCTTGAATTCGAACTGGATGTCCATACCCTCTCCTTTCGACCTATTTTGCCCAGAAATAAAGCGATCC
>JAIPDU010000047.1 GCA_021737525.1 Desulfohalobiaceae bacterium
TAGTTGAATATATTTTCATACAACCCTCATTCCCGGGCCGACCCGGGCACAACCAAGCATGAAAAGGTGCAGAGCGAAGGGAGGCGGGGCGCTTGAGCGCCGGTTTCATCCCGGGTTTCACCTGACGGGGCCAGCAGCACCTGCCCGAATCCAGGACAACCAGGCCTGTTCGAGGCAGGATTCTCGTTTGAGCTTGGGGTGGTTCATTACACCACAATGTTTGCTTATTGCGGTATGAACAAAGTGATGGTGATATATGAAACCAAGCTCAAGCGGCCCCGCCTGCCTTCGCTTTTTTGTTGTATTTCAAAAAGTTAGGCCCATTTGCATATAAACCTCCATCTTGGGCCGACCCGGAGACAACCAAGCATGAAAATGCGAGGCGAAGGCAGGCCTTGTCTTCGGGATCTTTTGCCCATAAAATCCATTTTTGTCCCTTTTGCACCACCGCTCGCAAGCAGGGTTCCGGGTTTCAGGATTTTGGTTCCATGGTTCAGGAATCCGGTGTTGAGCAAAAGGCGATGGGCGATGAGTCGATGTGTCCGTGTATCTGTTAGTCGGTGATTCGGTGAGTAATTCAACGAGATCCCGGTTTGTCGATCCCCTGATTCACCGGTCCACCTGGTTCCGATGTCCGGGCCTCACCAGTCACGGTCACCAGCCTCGATCATGAAGTCTCATCCGAGCCAGAGACCTCCGACCCGGGAGAAAACAGTGAAACTGCGCCGCATCCTGATCCTCTTTGCCGTCCAGACAGTGATCCTGGTCTGTATCGGTGGCTATCTCTACTACGACGCAATGAAGGACGCCGCTCTGGAAGAGGCGACTCGTCGTTGCCGCACGATAGCGACCAACCTGATCAGGGACCTGCACGGATATCTGACCCGGTTCGAGCAACCGGTCCGGACCCTGGCCGGCATGGAGGAGCTGCAGGAGGCCCTGCTCCGGGACAGCGACCCCGGAGCCCTCCGCAGGGCCAACCGGATGCTGGACCGCTTCACGTCCAGCTTCGGTGTGAACACCTGCTACCTGATGAACAAACAGGGAAGGACCATCGCCTCCAGCAACAGGAACGAGCCGGACAGCTTCGTGGGGGAGAACTTCGGTTTCCGGCCCTATTTCCAGCACGCGATCTCTGGCCGTCCGGACGTCTATCTGGCCCTGGGGACAACCTCCGGGGAGCGGGGGGCCTACTCCAGCTATCCGGTCTACTCGGGGAAGACCGGGGAAATCCTGGGCGTGGCGGTCATGAAGGCCTCTGTGGAATACGTGGAGAGCAAGCTGCTTTCCGTGGACAAGGGCGCCTTCCTCGTGCGCGATCCGAACGGGATCATCTTCATCAGCAACAGGCAGGACTGGCTCTTCAAGAGCACTGCAAAGCTCCCGGAACAAAAAAGGCGGCAGATCCGGGATTCGCAACAATTCGGAAACGGACCCTGGCCCTGGATCGAATGGGACATCGGCGGGGATCGGATCCAGGGTCCCCAGGGCGAGGCCTATCTGGCCTACACCCGGAACCTGCCCAACTTCCCCGGATGGGAGCTGGTCTACATGCGCTCCAAGCAGAGCATTCTGAGCACCGTTCAGCGGCCCCTGGTGCGGATCCTCGGGCCACTGGTCGCCGGGCTGTGCCTGCTCATCGGCCTCTACGTCTTTTTCCTCTACACCCGGGCGTCAAAGGAGCTGACCAGACGCCGCAAGGCAGAGGACGACCTGCGCCGCAGCGAACGGAACTACCGCTATCTCTACCACAATACCCCGGCCATGCTCCATTCCATTGACACGAACTACCGCCTGGTCCAGGTAAGCGATTTCTGGCTCGAAGCCACCGGATACACCCGGGACGAGGTTCTGGGACACAACCTGACCGACTTTTTCACCCCGGAGTCCAAGGAGCACGCGGAACAAACGATATTCCCCTACTTCTTCCGCACCGGATTCTGCCGGGATGTCCCCTACAAGCTCATCAGGAAGGACGGCTCCGGCATGGACATCCTTCTCACCTGCAACGCCATCCGGGACGATTCCGGGGAGATCAGCCGCAGCCTGGCCATATCCGTGGACGTCACCCAGCGCAAGAGGGAACAGGAGGAGCTGCAGCGGGCCAAGGAGAAGCTGGACCAATACTCCCGGGAGCTGGAACGGCTGGTCAATCAGAGGAGCCAGGAGATCGCCGGCATCCTGCGCTACACCCCGGCCATGATCTACCTCAAGAACACGGATGGGACCTATCGCCTGATCAACCGCCGCTTCCGCGAAATCCTCGCTTTGAGCGAAGAAGACGTCTCCGGCCGCACTGACGAGGACATACTGCCCCCGGACTTCGCCGCCCAGATCGCGCAGAACGACCGCCACGTGCTGCAGACCCGGACCGCAGCCCGCTTCACGGAACGCCTGGAGCTCGACGACGGCTGCCATACCTACCTCTCCATCAAGTTCCCCATCTACGACGAAGAGGGCCGGATCAACGCCCTTTGCGGTATCCTGACGGACATCACCGAGCTGCAGCGGGCCCAGAACAGGCTGCGCAACCTTTCCCGCAACATCATCGCGGACCAGGAGAGGGAGCGCGAAGCCATATCCAGGGAGCTGCACGACGAGCTGGGCCAGATGCTCACCGCCCTCCGCATGGACTGCGTCTGGCTCGTCTCCCATCTGGAGGGACACAACAAGGCGGCTCGGCAACGGGCGGCGACCATGCGGGACCACATCGACAAGACCCTGGACAGCGTGAGCCGCCTGTCCCGCGAGCTGCGCCCCGGAGTCCTGGACGATCTGGGGCTTATCGACGCGGTGGAGTCGCTTGTATCGGATTACGAGAAGCGCACGGGCATGGCCTGCATCTTCGAGAAAATGGACGTCCCCGAGCTGCCCAAGACGGAATCCACAGCGGTCTACCGCATCGTGCAGGAGGCCCTGACCAACTGCGTCCGCCATTCCCGGGCCACACAGATCGTGGTCAGCATGTGCCGCGAAAACGGCCACCTCTTTCTGGAGGTGCGGGACAACGGCATTGGATTGCCCCGGGACAGGGACTTTCATGGGTTCGGTATTACCGGGATGCAGGAGAGGGCCTATATCGTTGGCGGAGAGCTGCGGATCACCGACTCCCCGGAAGGGGGGACCAGCGTTGTCTGCCGCTTTCCCCTCGGCCAGGGCCGCCCCGCTAACACGCAGCAGGACAATCCCCAACAAGGAGAACGGCTGTGAAAATACTTCTCGCGGACGACCACAGCATCGTGCTGGACGGCCTGCGCCGCATCATCGAGGACTGCGAGGACATGGAGGTCATGGCCGAGGCACCGGACGGCGCACGGGCCCTGGAGGCTGCGCTGCGGGAGAAGCCGGACCTTGCGGTTATCGACATCTCCATGCCCGACATCGACGGGCTGGAGCTCATCACACGCCTCCTTTCCCACTACCCTGAGCTGCCCATCGTGGTCCTCACCGTCCACGAAGACAGGCAATACATGTTTCGCGCCGTTCAGGCCGGAGCCATGGGCTATATCACCAAACGCTCCGCCTCGGAGCAGCTGGTGCAGGCCATCCGCAAGGTGCAGGCTGGCAAGCGCTTTTTCCCCGAGGAGGTGGCCGAGGCCCTCGCCCTGCAACTCAGCCGAAGGGGATCGGAGCAGGATCTGCCCGGATTGCTGTCCATGCGCGAGCTTCAAGTCCTCAAACGCCTGGCCCTGGGCTCCACAAACCAGGAGATCGCCGAATCCTACAACATCAGCGTCAAGACCGTGGACACCCACCGCCAAAGGATCCTCAAGAAACTCGGGCTGCGCAACAACGCCGAAATCTCGCGCTTCGCCTATCAGCACCGCATCATCGAGTGAGCCCCTGGAGCGGGAGTGTGTAAGAAAATTTCTGAACCCCCATCCCAAAAATCCCCACCCCGAAATCAGAATTCTCTCGATTGTCTCTTCCCCGGACTCTCAATAGTCTGAGAAAGACTCAGGGAATGGACCTCTCCCCTGAGCCGCTCGTCATCCTGGGATCGCTTAACGCTGTCGTGCCCTTTCAAAGGCGCCACGCTGCGAAACAGCATTCACGAACGCACACATCCTCCTGGCGGAGTGCGCTATGACCGCAATGAATCGCCTCGACAACGCCATCAGTCTATTCAGCACCACCATGATGGTGGTCTGCATGTCCACGGCCACCATCGTGGCCTTTGTCAACGTGGTGGGACGCTACGCCCTGGGCACCTCCATTACCTGGGCCGCTCCCCTCACGGAATACCTCTTCATCTGGTCCGCGCTCTTCGGAGCGGCCCACGGGTTCAAGATCGGCATGCACATCGGGGTCACCGCCCTGATCGAGAACCTTCCCCGCGCCATCGCCAAGTACCTGCTCATTATCAATCTCCTGATCATGATGGTCTTCCTCGGATTCCTGGTCAAATGGGCCATCGACTTCATCCAGTTCAGCATGCAGTTCGGCCAGATCGAGGTGGAGCTGCGCATCCCCTTCTGGACCATCTACACCGTCGTACCCCTTTCCATGAGCATCGCCATCTACCAGCTCCTGCTCAAGCTCTATCTGACCGTCACCACCCCGGTGTCCGAGTTCACCTACGACGCGATCATGAAGGACCCCGAGAAGGCCCCGTCCCCCGAGCAGCAAGCCGTCTAGGAGCATACGCCAATGGAACCCTTCATTCTCTTCGGCATCCTTTTCGCCCTCCTCCTGGCGGGAGTGCCCATCGCCCTGTCCCTGGGCCTCTCCGCTTCCGTGTTCATGGTGTTCTTTACCGCGACCACGCCCATGACCATCGCCCAGAAGCTCTTCATCTCCCTGAACAAGTTCGCCCTCATGGCCATCCCCTTGTTCGTGCTCATGGGCAGCTTCATGGCCCAGGGCGGAACCGCGCACCGCATCATCCGCTTCGCCCGAGCCCTGGTGGGGCATCTGCCCGGGGGACTGCCCATGTCCGCAATCTTCGCCTGCGTCATCTTCGCCGCGGTGAGCGGATCCTCCCCGGCCACGGTCGCGGCCATCGGCTCCATAATGATCGGCGCCATCCAGGACGACGGGTACAGCGAGCGCTTCTCCGTGGGCTCCATCGTCTCCTCCGGCTCCCTGGGCATTCTAATGCCCCCGTCCATCATCCTCATCGTCTACGGGGTCACGGTGGACCAGTCCATCGGCGCCCTGTTCATGGCGGGCATCGTTCCCGCCGCCTTCCTGGGCCTGGTCCTCATGGTGGTAACCTATGTGGCTGCCGTGATGGGCGGGCACAAGCGCAGGCCCATGGCCCCTCTCTCCGAGATCTGGGCCGCCTTCAAGGACGCCATCTGGGGCCTATTGGTCATCATCATCGTCATCGGCGGGATTTACGGGGGACTCTTTACTCCCACAGAGGCAGCTGCGGTGGCTGCGGTGTACGCCTTCATCACGGCCAAGTTCATTTACGGGGATCTGAAATGGAAGGACATCCCCCGGACCATCAACACGGCCGCGGCAACGGCGGCCATGATCATGTTCATCATCGCCAACGCCATGGTCTTCGCCCATGTGCTGACCACGCAGCAGATGCCCCAGGACCTGGCCAACTTCATCGTCGCCCTGGACCTGAACAAGTACACCTTCCTCATCCTGATCAACCTCATGCTCCTGCTGGCGGGCAACTTCATGGAGCCCTCCAGCCTGATCATGATCCTGGCCCCGCTCATCTTCCCCATCGCCATGAAGCTGGGCATCGACCCCATCCACCTCGGGGTGATCATCACTGTGAACATGGAGATCGGCATGCTCACTCCGCCGGTGGGCCTGAACCTCTTCGTGGCCAGCGGGATTTCCGGACTGACCCTGCAGCAGACGATCAAGGCCTCGCTGCCCTGGTTCCTTGCGCTGCTCTGCGGTCTGGCGATCATCACCTACGTCCCGCAGATCTCCCTGTTCGTTCCGGAAATGATCTACGGAGGGTGAGACCGGGTCTGAGTAACGAACCGGCCCGGATCACATATACGGAAACCTACGAAACCTAAGGAGGGGCTCATGAGATTGAAAACCCTATGCATCGGCATGATGGCGGTCTTCCTGCTGTCGGTAGCCGTGCCGTCCTTCGCGGCTGACTACACCATCAAGTTCAGCCACGTGGTCGCTGTGGACACACCCAAGGGCCAGGCTGCCAACAAGTTCAAGAAGCTCGTGGAAAAGCGCACCGACGGCCGGGTCATGGTGGAAGTCTACCCCAACGCCTCCCTCTACTCCGACCGCGAGGCCATCGAGGCCCTGCAGATGAACAGCATCCAGATGGCCTGCCCCAGCTTCTCCAAGTTCACCGGCTTCGTGCCGGAGCTGCAGATCTTCGACCTGCCCTTCCTCTTCGAGGACCGGGACCACCTCTACAAGTTCATGGACAGCAGCGTGGGGCAGGAGCTCTTGAACATGGTCAAGAAGCAGAACCTCAAGGGCCTGGCCTATTGGGACAACGGCTTCAAGCAGATCTCCCTGAAGGACACCCCCATCCGCGTGCCCGAGGACGTGGCGGGCAAGAAGTTCCGCATCATGTCCTCCAAGGTCCTGGAGGCCCAGTTCAAGGCTGTGGACGCCAGCCCGCAGGTGCTGCCCTTCTCCGAGGTCTACAGCGCGCTGCAGCAGGGCGTGGTGGACGGTCAGGAGAACACCATCTCCAACATCTACACCAAGAAGTTCCACGAAGTGCAGAACTACCTGACCCTGAGCAACCACGGCTACCTGGGCTATATGCTGGTCACCAACCAGATGTTCTGGAACAAGCTGCCCAGTGACCTCCAGGACACCATCCTGGAGTGCGTGGAGGACGCCACCAAGTACGAGCGGAAGAAGGCCAAGGAGCTGAACATGAGTCAGCTGGAGAAGATCCGCGATTCCGGCGAGGTCGAGATCCACGAGCTGACCGACAAGGAGCGCCAGGCCTGGCAGAAGGAAATGCAGGAGATCTATCCCGAGTTCTACGATGTCATCGGCGAGCAGCGCATCCAGAAGGCCCTGGATCTGGCTGAGTAGCACGAACCCTTTGAGCTGATAACGCCGGTTCTGTCCGGCGCGGTGTTCCGCGCCGGACAGAACCGGCTTTCAACTGCTCAATAATCCGGTCCCGTCACGAGCTTCATATAACTGAACAAGACTCAACCTGCTTCCGCACCGGCCTCAACTTGACATTTTGACCTAATAGCTGTTTTTTTGAAGCGCATAATGTAAGATTATCCGAGAACTTCACGGCCAAGGACAGCAGAACAGGCCCCGCGGAGATATGCATGAACGATCTGATCCTGGGAGTCCAGCTGACCGTTCTGGGAATGGGCATGGTGCTCTTCATCCTGAGCATCCTCTATCTGGCGGTCGCGGTCATGGGACGGGTCATCAACCGAGAGACCGGAGAGCCCGTTTCCGCCCCTGGAGACCAGCCATCGCCTTCTGTTCCCGCTGAAGACCTGGAAGCTGAAGAGGACCTCCCCCATGTGCCGGACAACCGGAAACGCGTTGCCGCAATCTCCGCCGCGGTGGCCGCCTACAAGGGGTTACAGCGTGCTCGAACTTTCAAGTCCCCGCACATGGTGCCCTATAAGGACGAAACACGATTTCCCGGCGCCTGAACCAAAAGGCAGGACACAACCGGGGCTTTATTCCGCCCATTTCCGGACAAGGAAAAATCGGCGCTTGCGCCCGCCTGAGCCTTGCCCGGCCTCCATCGGAAGCGAGGCGACATGCTGAATAAGCTTTTCATGTTCATCGACTCCACGGGGTTCGCTCATCTGACCGCGGGCCATGTGGTCATGATCCTCATCGCCCTTGGGCTCCTCTATCTGGGGATCGCTCGCAAATACGAGCCCCTGCTCCTGGTGCCCATCGGCTTCGGCATGCTTCTGATCAATCTGCCCATGACCGGCCTCATGGCGGAACCGGTCATGGATGTTAGCGGCGGCTCTCTCGAGACCAAGGAGATCGGGGGGCTGCTCTACTATCTGTATCAAGGGGACAAGCTGGGCATCTTCCCGCCCATCATCTTCATGGGGGTAGGGGCGCTCACCGATTTCGGCCCCCTCATCGCCAACCCCAAGAGCCTTCTTCTGGGCGCGGCGGCCCAGTTCGGAATATTCAGCACCTTCTTGGGCGCGATCGCCCTGGGCTTCACCCATCCCGAGGCTGCGAGCATCGCCATCATCGGCGGGGCGGACGGCCCGACCACGATTTACCTGGCCTCCCTGCTCGCCCCGCACATGCTCGCGGCAACCGCTGTCGCGGCCTACTCCTACATGGCCCTGGTTCCCATCATCCAGCCGCCCATCATGAAGCTCTGCACCACCAGGCAGGAGCGCAGAATCGTCATGGAGCAAATGCGGCCAGTGGCGCAACGGGAAAAGATCATCTTCCCCGTGCTGGTCACCGTGATCGTTCTGCTCTTTCTGCCCGCGGCCGCGCCTCTGGTGGGCATGCTCATGCTGGGCAACCTCTTTCGCGAATGCCTGGTGACCAAGCGGCTCACGGACACGGCCCAGAATTCGCTCATCAACATCGTGACCATCTTCCTGGGAATCACCGTGGGGGCCACGGCAAGCGCGGATGCCTTTCTCAACCTCAAGACCCTGAAGATCCTGGCCCTGGGCATTGCCGCCTTCTGCGTGGGGACGGCCTGCGGCGTTCTCCTGGCCAAGCTCCTGAACCTGTTCAGCAAGAGGAAGATCAATCCCCTGGTGGGATCCGCGGGGGTATCCGCTGTTCCCATGGCCGCGCGGGTCTCGCAGACAGTGGGACAGCAGGAGCGGCCGGACAACTTTCTGCTCATGCATGCCATGGGACCCAATGTGGCCGGTGTCATCGGCTCGGCCGTGGCCGCCGGTGTTATGCTCTCCGTATTTCATTAAACCTTGGCAGGGCGTTGAAAATCTTCCAATTGCTGCGTTGCTTCAAAAAGTTCAAACTCTCACGTAGGCTAACTACGCTACGACCTTGAACTTTTTTCGCGCCTTGCACTTGAAATTTTTGAACGCCCTGCCTGATAAGGACTTTATCAACAGGCTGTTGGGTAACTATTCAGCATTTCTCTTGACTCAGCGTGAACATTACGGCTTCGCAAGGTGATGAATAGTTACAAACCTTGAACTTTGAACGTTGAAGGTTGAACGTTCAGGAGACAGGCATATGCGTGAAAAACTGGGAAATCTGGAGGCGGGGACCCTGGAGGAATCCATCCGGAAGGACAATCCCCTCCGAATCCAGGACCTGACCTTCCGCGACGGGCACCAGTCCCTGTTCGCCACGCGCGGACGGACCGAGGACCT
>JAIPDU010000048.1 GCA_021737525.1 Desulfohalobiaceae bacterium
GGTTACCACTCAAGATAGCTCTGTTCCTGATCAGCCATCTCCCGCATCAGCCTCAGGGTCTCCTCGGCTTCCCCGGGATCCAGTCTGCGCAGGGCGAATCCGGCGTGAATCAGAAGGTAGTCCCCGACAGCGGCCTCCTCGTCCAGCAACAACAGGGAGGCCTGAACCGTGGTCTCGCCCCCGCCCACGCGGCAGATGGCCATGTCATTCTCCATGGAAACGATTTCCGCGGGTACTGCAAGACACATAACAAATCCTTGTCCTTTTTCCCGGCTGAAATCGCCGGGATAGATCCCCGAGAAACAGGCCCTTTCCGCTCCCCCCCGTGCAGCGGACCCTCGCGAAACCGCGCGCAGACCTTCAAGGCGTATCTCCAGCGGAGGGAATCCTTCATTCCGCGTAACTATTCACCAACTCCCTGATCAGGATAAGCCTAGCCGGGGCAGGCTCACAGTTCCGCAAGGTGCAGAACAGTTACCATTCCGCGAACAAGGGAAGGATAAAAAAATAACTATACCTTGACAAGAATTGTTTGGCCGGGATAAAGTGTCAACAGTGAAAATTTTTAACCAATTTTTCAGTATTATCAGCGAATTACGGTAACATCCCTTCCGCGGAGCGAAGGCTCGCCGGAAAAAGACGACACTATGCAACTCACAGAGCAACAGATCAACTACTGTATGGAGTGCGGGGTGTGCACCGGGAGCTGCCCTGTCAGCTACGAATGGGAGGCCTTTTCTCCCAGACAGATGATCCGGCGCAGCCTGGACAAGGAGACCCCTCTGAGCCAGACCCGGGAGGTCTGGGCCTGCCTGACCTGTGCCCGCTGTAGCGAGCGCTGTCCCGTGGGCATCGATTTCCCGGAATTCATCCGAAGCTACCGCAGGGAGGCCAGAGACAGGGACAATCCTCCGCGGGAGAGCCATCACGGCATCCTGCAGACCCTGACCCGCCTGCAGACAGCCGGGCTGCAGCAGAACCGCACCGCCTGGGCGGAAGAGGCGGGCTCCTTCCGCGATCAGGGCGATTTTTTTTATTTCGTCGGTTGCCAGCCCTACTTCGAAATCCTCTTCCGCTATCTGGATCTGGACGCCCTGGATCCGGCCAGGGGCGCTTTGAAGCTTTTAAACAGCCTGGGGATCGAGCCGGTAATCAGCAACGCGGAATGCTGCTGCGGGCACGACGCCCTCTGGACCGGGGACGAGGATCTCTTCCGGCAGCTGGCGGAAAAAAACCTGGAGGCCATCAGCGCCTCAGGGGCGCACACCGTTCTCTTCAGCTGCCCCGAGGGCTATCTCACCTTCAGGGAGCAGTACCCCCGCTACTTCGGGGAGCTCCCCTTTCAAGTACGCCATCTCACGGAATTCCTGGACCAGGAGCTTCCCTCCTCCGGGCTCAGCTTCCGCTCCGCCGAGGACGAGGCCCTGACCTATCACGATCCCTGCCGGCTGGGACGGCAAGGTGGCATCTTCGAGCCGCCCCGGAGGCTGATCGATCTCCCGGCAAAGGGTAAGCTCCGGGAAATGGACCGCAGCCGGACCAACGCCATGTGCTGCGGGACCACCGCCTGGATCGAGTGCTCCTCCTGCTCCAAGGGAGTACAGCTGGAGCGGCTCAACGAGGCCATCGAGACAGGGGCAAAGCGGCTGATCACCGCCTGCCCCAAATGCAGGCTCCATCTGACCTGCGCCCAGGAAAACACGGGCCTCCAGCTGCCAGTGGAGGATATTTACAGCTATCTGGCCCGGCATCTGGAAAGCTGAGGCTGAACCGAAATACGACGTTCCGGTTGACCGGCAACCGGATAGGAGGTTGAATCCCATGAGCCAGGAAACCGCGGCTGCCGTGCAGGGCTCGGTTGTCGTTCTCGGCGGCGGGATCAGCGGGATGCAGTCCGCCCTGGATCTGGCGGACTCCGGATACTACGTGCATCTGGTGGAGAAATCCTCTGCCATCGGCGGGTCCATGGCCCGACTGGATAAGACATTTCCCACCAACGACTGCACCATGTGAATCCTCTCGCCCAAACTGGTCGAGGTCGGCCGGCACATTAATATCGAGCTGCACACCCTGTCGGACGTGCAATCCATCAGCGGCGAGGCGGGAGACTTCCAGGTCAGCCTGAACAAGCGCCCCCGCTATGTGGACCCGGACAAGTGCATCGCCTGCGGCACCTGCGCGGAGAAGTGCCCAGCCAAGGCGGTGGACGAGTTCAACCAGGGCCTTTCCAAGCGCAAGGCCATCTATGTGCCCTACGCCCAGGCAGTGCCCCTGAAATACGCCATCGACGAGGATCGATGTATCTATTTCAAGAAGGGCAAATGCCGGGCCTGCGAGAAATACTGTCCCACCGAGGCCATCGACTTCGGCGACACCGCGCGGGAAGTGACCCTGAACGCGGGCGCGGTAATCCTGGCCGCGGGATTTCAAACCTTCGACCCCTCCTCCTTGGATCTGTACCACTACGACCAGAGCGCCAACGTGGTCACCGGGATGGAGTTCGAGCGGCTCCTGTCCGCAAACGGCCCCTACCAGGGCCATCTGATCCGGCCCTCGGACCACGAGGAGCCGAAGAAGGTCGCCTGGCTGCAGTGCGTGGGCTCGCGCGACATCAACCGCTGCCAGAGACCCTACTGCTCCGCTGTCTGCTGCATGTACGCGGTCAAGGAGGCGGTGGTGGCCAAGGAGCACACCCCGGGGCTGGACACCGCCATCTTCTATATGGACATGCGCACCTACGGCAAGGACTTCGAGCGGTACTACGACCGGGCCCGCGAGGAACAGGGCGTGCGCTTCGTCCGCTCCCGGATTCATTCCGTCCTGGAAGACCCGGAGAGCAAGAACCTCCACCTCTCCTACTTCACCGAGGACGGCGAGCTGCAGACAGAGGAGTTCGACATGGTGGTCCTGTCCGTGGGCATGGAGACCACCCCGGAATTCCAGCGCTTGAGCCAGGACCTGGATGTGGAGCTGGACGCGGAGCATCTGGTCCGTACCCGGGACTTCACCCCGGTACAGACCTCACGGCCCGGTGTCTTCGTCTGCGGGGCCCTGCAGGAGCCCAAGGACATTCCCACCTCGGTCATGGAGGCCAGCGCAGCAGCCTGTGCCGCGGAGGTGGAGCTCTCCCGGGCCAGGGGGACCCAGGCCCAAAGCAAGGTCTTTCCCGAGGAGCGCGATGTCTCTGGCGATCCCCCGCGGATCGGGGTCTTTGTCTGCAACTGCGGGGTGAACATCGGCGGAATCGTTGACGTGCCCCAAGTAGCGGAATACATCCGCACCCTGCCGGACGTGGCCTACGTCCAGGAGAACCTCTTCAGCTGCAGCCAGGACACCCAGGACCAGATGAAGCAGATCATATCCGAGCAGGGGCTCAATCGCGTGGTGGTCGCCGCGTGCACACCCAGAACCCATGAGGCCCTATTTCAAGAGACCCTCTTGGACGCGGGACTGAACAAATACCTCTTCGAGATGGCCAACATCCGCAACCAGTGCTCCTGGGTGCACAGCAAGGAAAAGGAGCGGGCCACGGAAAAGGCCAAGGACTTGGCGCAAATGGCGGTCACCCGGGCCCGGAATCTGCAGCCCCTGCCCCAGCCCACGGTTCCGGTGGACAGCCGGGCCCTGGTCATCGGTGGCGGAGCCGCGGGAATGACCGCGGCCCTCGGGCTGGCGGAACAGGGCTTTTACACCTATCTCCTGGAAAAACAGGACCGGCTCGGGGGAAACGCCCGCTCCCTGAACGCCACCCGGCGAGGGGAGGCCATTCCCGAACGGGTGGAGGCCATGAGCGAGCAGGTCCAGAGCCACGGGATGATCGAGGTCTTAACCCAAGCGGAAATCAGCGAGGCGAGCGGGTTCGTTGGCAACTTCCAGACCCGCGTAAGCCACGGCGGCCAGGAGAGGGACCTGGAGCACGGCGCGGTGATCATCGCCCTGGGGGCCTCGGAGCACACGCCCCAGGAATACGGGTACGGACAAAGCGATCGCGTCCTCACCCACCTGGAGCTGGACCGGGCCTTTGCGGAGAAGGACCCGCGGGTCACCCAGGCCCGGAGCGTGACCTTCGTGCAGTGCGTGGGCTCCCGCGAGCCTGAGCGGCCCTACTGCTCCAAGGTCTGCTGCACCCACAGCATCCAGGCCGCGCTTCGCTTCAAGGAGATGAACCCCGAGACGCAGGTCTACGTCCTCTACCGCGACATCCGGACCTACGGTCAGCGCGAGGACCTCTACCACGAGGCGCGCCGCAAGGGGGTGGTTTTCATCCGCTATGATCCGGAGAACAAGCCCTCGGTGGAGCAGTCCCAAGACAAGCTGGATGTCCGGGTCAGGGACCACATCCTGCAGCGCGAGCTCATCCTGAGCTCGGACCTGGTGGTCCTGGCCTCGGCCATCGTCAGGCCAAGCGAGGAGCCCTTGGCCCAGATGTACAAGCTCCCGGTGAACGAGGACAACTTCTTCATGGAGGCCCACGCCAAGCTCCGACCTGTGGAGTTCGCCACGGACGGGATTTTCCTGGCCGGCCTGGCCCACTACCCCAAGCCCCTGGAAGAGAGCATCGCCCAGGCCCAGGCCGCCGCGTCCAGGGCGGCGACGGTCCTGTCCCGGGAGCAGTATACAGTGGAAGGGCTGGTCAGCCGTGTGGACGAGGCCCTCTGCCGCGGCTGCGGCGAATGCGAACAGACCTGCCCCTACAACGCCATAGCGGTAGAGGAGGTCGAGCCCGGAATCCACCGGGCCAGGGTCCGCGCGGCGATGTGCAAGGGCTGCGGGGCATGCGCCGTGGCCTGCCCCACTGGGGCGGCGATGGTCTACAACTTCGAGGAGCAAACCATCCTGGACATGGTGCACGCGGCCCTGAACTGAGAAGAAACGCCCAACACCCACGGACGGACGATCATGAACGAAGAGTTCAGCCCCAACATCGTGACCTTCGCCTGCAACTGGTGCGCCTATGCCGCCGCGGATCTGGCCGGAGTGAGCCGGTTCCAGTACCCGCCCAATCTGCGCATCATCCGGGTCATGTGTTCCGGCCAGGTCAACCCCAATTTCATTCTCAAATCCCTGGAGCAAGGCGCCGACGGCGTCCTTGTAGCGGGGTGACACATCGGGGACTGCCATTACCTGGACGGTAATATGAAGGCGGAGCGGATGTTCGAACAGACACGGGACATGGTGAAAACCCTGGGCATATCCCCGGATAGGATCCGCCTGGCCTGGGTCTCCTCAGCTGAGGCCAACCGTTTCGCGGAGGTGGCCCAGGACTTCACCCGGACCATTCAGGCCCTGGGGCCGGCGAACCTCACCCCGGCCGGCCAGGAGAGCCACGCGACAAAATAAAGGACGAGACACACCGCCACGCCCGAAGGCGGCGAGCCGCCGGACAAAACGGGCAAACAGCGCGGCGAGGAAGGATCATGAACAAGGACGTGCTCATCATAGGCGGAGGGATCGCCGGAATCCAGGCCGCTCTGGACCTTGCGGAGATGAACTTCCAGGTCCATCTCGTGGAAAAGCTGCCCAGCATCGGGGGCAAGATGGCCCAGCTGGACAAGACCTTTCCCACGAACGATTGCGCCATCTGAATCCTTTCGCCCAAGATGCTGGATGTCGGTCGACATCCCAATATCGAGCTTCTGGCCTACAGCGAGGTGGAGAACCTCCAGGGCCAGGCCGGCGACTTCACCGCCACCATACGCAAGAAGGCCCGCTACGTGGACGAGGCCAAATGCACCGGCTGCGGGGAGTGCACCCAGAAGTGTCCCACAACGGTGGAGGACACCTTCAACGAGGGGTTGGCCAGCCGCAAGGCCATCTACAGCTGGTTCGCCCAGGGCATTCCCTCCACCCACACCATCGACCCGGATCACTGCCGCCAGCTGCAGGGCAAGAAATGCGGGGTCTGCGCCAAGACCTGCAAGGCTGAGGCGATCAACTTCGAGCAGACGGATCAGCTCCTGGAGCGCAAGGTGGGCGCGGTCATCGTGGCCACCGGATACACGGTCTTTGACCCCTCCCGCATCCCGGAATACCGTTACAAAGATCTGCCCAACGTGGTCACCGCCATGGAGTTCGAGCGCATGCTCTCCGCAAGCGGACCCACTTCCGGCCATCTGGAGCGGCCCTCGGACAGGGCGGTCAAAAGCGAGATCGGCAATCTGGAAAAGCAGCTGAACAAGGCCCGCAAGGCCCTGGACAAGCACGAAAAGGACCGGGAACGGGACTCCGCGGAGGTCCACCGCCAATTCCTGCAGGGCGAGCTCGGCGAGGACGAGGAGCTGGTCAAATGGGCCAGGAAATACGAGGAATACCAGGCCGTCAGCCGCCGGCTGGAGAGCCTGCGCGCCCGAGCCGAAGAGTTCGAGGACGCGAAGAAGCTCGCCTTCATCCAGTGCGTGGGCTCCCGCGATCTCCGCTTCTACCCCTTCTGTTCCGGGTACTGCTGCATGCACTCCATCAAGGAGGCCATCATCGCCCACGAACACGAGCCGGACACCCAGTCCACCATCTTCGGCATGGACATCCGGGCCGTGGGCAAGGGATTCGAGGAATACAAGCTGCGCGGGCAGAGCAACGCGAACATCACCTACCGCCGGGCCCGGGTGGCGGAGATCGACTCCGGCAAGCGGGACAATCCGGTGGTGGTGTACGAGGACACCCTGGAGCAAAAGGTGCGCCGGGAGGAGTTCGACCTGGTGATCCTGGCCACCGCCTGCGCCCCCCACAACGGGATCAGGGATATGGCAGGGACCTTGGGCCTGGAGCTGGACCAGTACGGCTTTTTCAAGACCCACGCCTCGCATCCCTTGGATGCATCCAAGTACGGGGTCTTTGTCTGCGGCTGCGCCAACAGCCCCATGGACATCCCGGAATCCGTGGCCCAGGCCTCCAGCGCCGCGGCCCGCGCTGTTCAGATCCTCACCGGGCTGGACAGGGAGGGATCCCGGCAGGTAGCGGAAGAGGCATCGTAACGGGGACCGGAGATCGGAGGTCGGAGATCGGAGGTCGGAGGTCGGATATCAGAGGTCGAACTTCCCGACCCACCGACTCACTGACTTACTGACTCACTGACACGTCGCCTCCCACCTCAACCCTGAACAGGGAACGGGGAACGCAGAACAGGGAACGCTTTACGCAGAACGCTTAAACCATCGGTGACTATATGAGCGAGGAGAACCGGGACAGCAAACAGCAGGAACCGCGAGTCGGTGTTTTCATCTGCGACTGCGGCTCCAATATAGCCGGACACCTGGACTGCGGCGCGGTCACGGAATACGCCGCCTCGCTGCCCGGCGTGGCCTTTGCCAAGGAGAACCTCTACACCTGTTCCGAGTCCGGGGTTCTGGAGATCAAGAACGCCATCAAGGAGCAGGACCTGAACCGCGTAGTGGTGGCCTCCTGTTCCCCGCGCACCCATCAGCCCCTGTTCGCCTCCTCCTGCGCCGAGGCCGGGCTGAATCCCTACCTCTTCGAAATGGTCAATATCAGGGACCAGTGCTCCTGGGTCCACATGCAGGAGACGGACAAGGCCACGCAAAAGGCCAAGGAGCTGGTGCGCATGGCCGTGGCCAAGAGCGCCCATCTGGAACCCCAGCAGGACATCGAGTCCTCCCTGGATCGTCGGGTTGTGGTCATCGGAGGGGGCGTAGCCGGGATGTCCGCCGCAGAGGCCATGGCCGGAATGGGTATGGAGGTGGTCCTGGTGGAGAAGGAGCCGCGCCTGGGCGGGCTGCTCCGTAACCTGAACCGCCTGGGCCCGGAGGGGATTCCAGCTGCTGATCGGGCCGAGGAGCTTGTGCGCTCCGTGGAGGAAAAAGACAACATAACCCTCCACCTGGAATCCGAAGTGACCAATGTGGGCGGATACATCGGCAACTACCAGCTCACCATCCAACCCGCGTCCGGACAGGCAGTCCAGGAAACCGCCGGCTGCATTGTCGTGGCCACCGGCGCCGTGCCCTGGACTCCGCAGAGCGGGGAATACGGCTACGGGCAGGAGAAGGTGATCACCCAGATGGAGCTGGAGCAGCTCCTTGCCGGAGGCAGCTTCACCCCGCCCGACAGAGTGGTCATGCTGCAGTGTGCCGGCGCCCGCTGCGAGGAGCGCAAATACTGCTCCCGCATCTGCTGCCTGACCGGGGTGAAGAACGCCCTGCTGATCAAGGAGATGAGCCCGGAGACGGAGGTGCACATCCTCTACCGGGACATGCAGATGTACGGCACGGACAAGGAGAGCATGCTCTGGGAGGCCCGGGGCAAGGGGATCGCCTTCCATGTCTACGACCCGGATCAAGGGCTGGACGTGCAATCCGACAGGATCGCGTACCACGATCATTTGCGGGGGGAGGACCGGGAGATCCCCTTCGATCTGGCGGTCCTGTCCACTCCCCTGGTGGCTAGGGCCAACGCGCGGCAGATCTCGCAGATGATGCGGGTGCCAACGGACCAGAATTCCTTTTTCCTCGAGGCCCACGCCAAGCTGCGGCCCCTGGACTTCGCCGCGGACGGCATCTTCATCTGCGGCTCCGCCCGCTATCCGGCCACTGTGGAGGAGGCCAGGTCCCAGGGCATGGGGGTCGCCGCCCGGATCGGAACCATTCTGTTCAAGGAGAAGCTCATCTCCAGCGCCATTGTGGCGGAGATCGACCCGGAGAGCTGTGTGGGCTGCCTGGGCTGCGTCCAGGCCTGTCCCTATCAGGCGATCACCTTTGATCCCCAGCTGGGCGTCTGCCGGGTCAACGAGATCCTGTGCAAGGGCTGCGGCAACTGCGCCTCGAGCTGCCCCTCGCACAGCATTCAGCTGCGGGGATACAAGCCGGATCAGCTCTTCGCCCAGATCAGGGCCCTGGGGGAGGAAGAGGAGCAGGCCCTGTAGTTTTTATTGCCCATTTCGAATAGATAGAAAGAAGCCACCACGGGGTTTTTCGAGCGCTCAGGTGGAGGTTCTGCATAATTTTCTCAAGCGTATCATAAAAAAAACGAAGCGGATTCCGGCTCCGGGACTGCCCGGTCCGAAATCCCGTGCAGCAAACGAGGTAATGCGCCATGAGCCAAGCCGATTTCGAGCCCAAGATCCTGTGCTTCCTCTGCACTTGGTGAGCCTACGCCGCTGCTGACCTGGCCGGGGTCAGT
>JAIPDU010000049.1 GCA_021737525.1 Desulfohalobiaceae bacterium
CTGGAGCACGCGTTGCACCGGATCGTCACAGATAGACCCGGTTGCGGCGTCGGTAATGCGAAAGACCTCGCGCAGGGGCCTTCCCTTGGCTTCCGCCAAGGGCCAGCCCGTAAGCGTTTCCGCCACCGGATTCATCCGCAGAACGAAGCCCCACGCATCAGTGGCCAGGACCGCATCCCCGATGGAATGCAGGGTCAGCTGGAGATCCTGTTCCCGCTGCCGCAGCTGGGCCGTTCTGTTGCGAAGGAGCCGTCTGATGGAGAGATTCAGGGCGAAGGTCGCGACCAGCAGAATCCCTCCCACCACCAGGACCCAGGGAACCCAGCCAGGAAGAGACTTTCCTTCCTGCCGCGCGAAAAGGTGCTTCTGCAACACCTGGTCGTACAGGGAGCCCTCGCCTTCCTTCAGGCGCCTCAGCTCTGTGTCGATCTCCCGGAGTATCCCTTCCCTTCCACGGGGCGCGGCGAAGAGGAAATTCTTGTGATTGTAGATGAGCGGAGTCTTGCGAAGATCCAGGCGTTTCTCGGCCTGCAGCCCGGTGACGCGCTCCGCGGAGCAGGCATCCACCTCGCCCCTGGCCGTAAGGCGGAATATCTTCTTGTAGCTTTCAACCCGCACAAAGCGGGCGTTTACATTGAACTCCTCCAGGTATTGCCTGAGCTTGGGATAGAAGTATCCCTTTTCCACCACAGCGATGCTCTTGCCTTCCAGATCCCGAAAGGTCTGGATATCCTCTCCGGGCGCGGCATAGAGCTGCCCCCAGGTGGAGAGGACGGAAACCTGGCTGAAGGCGAATTTCTCCGCCCGTTCCGGGGATCTCAGGATACCGGTCAAAAGATCGATGCGGCCCTGCTGGAGCCATTCGAGGCACTGCGGCCAATTGCAGCGCACATAGGCGGGAGTCCAGTCCGTATTCCTGGAGATGGCGTTGAGCAGATCGACGTAGATCCCTCTCGCCTTGCCCTGCTCATCTTGGTAGACTAGGGGCTTGAAGTCGTAGATCCCTACGCGCAGGGTTCGCTCGGCGTGGACGAAGGCGGGGGTCAGCAGAAAGGTTGTAGCGAGACAGAGACTCGCGATGAAAACGAATGCGGCTGGGAATAGATGGCGCATGTAATGCCCTTTTCCCCAATTTCCCTTTATTTTCACCATGCCTTGCAGGCAATACCAATCAAGGGTCTCAAAATCCGGGAAAAATACAGGTCAAAGTAAGGCCTGGCCCATCACCCTCAGGGTTCGAACCAAGCGGTCCCTCCTTCAGGATAACCTCTCCCCAAAAGGCAATGCGGAAATCAACCCGGGCCCTAGTGTCGTGTCCGCCAAAAAAAGCATTAAAAATGATCGGATGAAAGCTCCTATGCAGGAATCCTACGCGGGGTATTTTTTAACTATTCAGTGGAGGTTCTGTCGATTTTCTTCGCTCGTCACGTGGGGGAAACCCCTCACCCACTTTTGAGAAAAAGTGGGTGAGGGGTGGGGGCAGGGATGCCCCCGCGTGACGAGCGTTAGAAAATCCAGAACCGGAGCTGCCCAGTGAAAAAATACCCCGCGTAGGATTTTCTCATGCGTATTTCGCGGACACGGCACTAGCTCTCCCCCTTACCGCGTCTGCGGTGCCAGACATAGATCCCTGCTACCACGAACACGACCACAGTAGCGATAAGGACCTTGAGGTAGGGTATCACATCCTCAAACTCCAGCCACCGGTCCTGACTGGCGCGATGCACCCTGTCCGCGTCGATCTCGAGGTTGTCCACGGCCTGCTTGATCTCCGGGGCGTAGGTGGGGTACATCCTTTCCGGCATGTAGGTGCTCAGCTGCAGCACGCCCTGATTGAGGTAATAAACCCCCTTGAGCAGCACCATGCGCCGTCCGGAGATGGTAAAGCGCGTTTCCGCCCGATAGTAATTCCGCTCCGGATCGAAGCTTGATCCCACCAGCCGCGTGCCGTTCACTCCCTTGCCTTCCTTCAGAAGGCTCTCCTCTATCTTTCGGTTCATCTGGGGCATCTCCTCCGTGTCCACGCGGCTATCCTCCCAGTGGCTGACCAGCATATAGGGATACCGGAACCACTCCTTGGACTTCAGCTGCACCCCGTGGTCATAGCCGAGCTGTTTCCTGCTGTCGCTCTTCTCCAGGGCCTTTTTCAGGGGGCGCATCTTTTCCCGGAACACGTCCTGCGGGATCTTGACCCACCTCTGGGGCAGCTCCAGGCGGAACCCCTCGCGAGGGAACTCCAGATAGCGTTTGCCCGCAGAGACGGCCGATCCCGAGCCCAAAGCACACATAAGCCCCAGACACAACGCCGCGATCCACTTCCTCCGCATAGCACCTCCAGCTTGCACCGACCGGAAACACACCATCAGAACGTCTCGTTGCCCCGCCAGTCCTCGGCGCGAATGTCCAGCCTGCGCATGATCTTTTGCAAAGAAACGCGCTCCAGGCCGCTCATGCGGGCGGCCTCGGAGATATTGCCCCGCGTCTGCCGCAGCAGCTCCCGCACGTAGGTCCGGGTGAACTCGTCCATAACCCGGGCCTTGGCCTCCTTGTAGGGAACGATGGCCCCGTTCTCCGGCTGGGGTTGATCCACGGAGGAATCCAGGAAATGGACCAGGCTCAGCTCGATCTCCTCTCCCGGACAAAAGACCACCAGACGCCGGATAAAATTCAACAGCTCCCGGACGTTCCCCTGCCAGTCGCGAGCGCTCAAATAGGACAGCGCGGACGGATCGATGCGCAACTCGGGCAGGCCCATCTCCCCGCAGACCTGCCCCAGGAAGGCGTTCACCAGGAGAGGGATATCCTCCTTGCGCTCGCGCAGGGAGGGAACGTTCACGTTGAGCACATTGAGCCGGTAGAACAAATCCTCCCGGAACTCGCCCCTGGCGATCCTCTCCTCCAGGTTCTGGTTTGTGGTGGCCACCACGCGCACGTCCACCCGCACGCTTCTGTTGGAGCCCACGGGCCGGATCTCCTGCTCCTGGAGCACCCGCAGGAGCTTGGTCTGGACCGGGGCGCTGATATCCCCGATCTCGTCCAGGAGCAACGTCCCCTTGTCCGCCCGCTCGAAGAGCCCCTGGTGGTTCCGTTCCGCTCCGGTGAAGGCCCCGCGGACGTGGCCGAAGAGCTCGCTCTCCAGCAGCTCTCCGGGGATGGCCGGGCAATTCACCGTGACCATCTCCCTCTGTCTTCGCTCGCTCAGGTTGTGGATCATCCTGGCGGCGAGCTCCTTGCCCGTGCCGGACTCGCCCTGGATGAGGACGGTGTAGTCCGTGGCCGCCACCCGCTCCAGGGAGCGGCGCAGCTTCCGCATGGCCGGGGATTCGCCTATGAGCTCCTTCTCCCCCTCCCGGCAGGCGGTGCGGCGCAGTCTCCTGTTCTCGGCAAGCAAGTGATAGCGCTCCAGGACCTTGTCCACCACGGTGAAGAGGTGCTCCTCATCCACCGGCTTGGTCAGGAAGTCGTACGCCCCGGATTTCAGGGCCTGAACCGCGCTGTCGATGCTGCCGTACGCGGTGATCACCACCAGGCTCGTCTCCGGCTGGATCACCCTGCCCTGGGCGAGCATGTCCCAGCCGTCCTTCCCCGGCATGCGCAGGTCGGTCAGGACCAGGGCCACCTCCTCCCTGCGCAGGATCTCCAGGGCCTCGTCCATGGTGGTGACGTAGCGGCAGTCGTATCCGGGATACTGCACCGCGAGCATCCGGGTCAGGCCCTTGGCGAAGTCCTCCTCGTCGTCCACCACGAGTATGGTTGTTCTGTTTTGCATTATGACTCCTCGACGCGAAAACCGATGCTGAACACGGCGCCGGTCTCCGTTCCCACCTCGATCTCCGCTCCGTTCTCCTGGACCAGCCCGTAGACCACGGTCAGGCCCAGCCCTGTTCCCTGACCCACGTCCTTGGTGCTGTAGAAGGGGTCGAAGATCTGGTGCTTCTGGTCCTCGGCGATTCCGGGGCCGCTGTCGCTCACCTCGAGATAGACCCTCCCGGTCTCCCCGGAATAGGAGGTGGCCACCCGGACCCAGCCGTCCTCCCCGGCGGCGTCGATGGCGTTGAGGATAAGGTTGCTCAGGATCTGCTCCACCGCGGACTCGTCCGCGCAGATGCGCGGCAGGCTCCCGGCGGAATCGCTGTACAGGGCCACCTTCTTCTTCTCCGCCTGGACCGAGAACAGGGCGACATTGCGCCCCACCAGCTCCTGGAGATCGCAGCTCGCGGTCTGTTCGGTCTTGGGGCGGGCGTAGTCCAGGAGATCCCGGACGATGCCGTGCGCCCGGTTGGCCTGGCGCTCGATCACCTCGAGGTCTCCGTGGGCGGCCGCATCCCGGGACAAGCTCTTCTGCAGCAGCCGTACATAACAGAGGATGGTCCCCAGGGGATTGTTGATCTCGTGGGCCAGCCCCGAGGCGAGCTTGCCCACGGCGCTCAGCTTCTCCGTGCGCTGCAGCTTGGCCAGCATCCGCTTCTCCGAGGTGTTCTCCCGGATGGAGCAAACCGCCAGGTTCGGGGATCGCTGATCCGCCGCGGGCAGGGGGTAGAGGCTGATCTTGAAGGAGCGGCCCCCGGCCAGAATCGCCTCGCGCTCCTGGGGCACGCCGCTTTCATAGGCCCGGCCCAGAACGCCCTCCGCCGTGCCCCGGCCGGGTTCGTACCGGCCCAGGATCTCCTCGAGCTCGCGCAGGTTCTCCCCGCCCTGGGGAAAGACCTCCTGTCCCCCGCGGTTGGCCAGCAGGATGTCCGCGCGCTCGTTCAGGAGCATCAAGGGGTCGGAGATCCCCTCGAAGATGGACTCCAGGAGCCGCTTGCTGTGCATGAGGTCGAAGAAGGCCTTCATGTTCTCCAGGGCCACGCCCAGCTGCTGGCCCAGGGCGAGCAGGACCTGCTCCGAGGTGCGGAGCAGGGAGGTGTCGTCCTTGACCCGCAGATGCAACAGGCCCCACACCTGTTCCGTGGAGCTGACCGGAATGAACACGTCCCGTCCGGAATAGATCACCTCTCCCTCCAGGACGTGCTCCATGCAGCGGTCCGGAAGGGAGGGCACCGGTTCCCGGTGCGGCCAGGAGAAGACGCGGTCCGAGACATTGGTGCAGTAGTAGGTGGTGGCCTCCGCGTCGAAGCGCCGGCCCACCAGGCGCATGATCTCATGGATCAGCTCCTCGCTGTCCCGGCTGGTGTGCAGGCTCCGCAGGATGTTCAAAAACAGGGTGATATCGCTTTGCCGCTCCCCCGCCTCCTCCTCCAGCGAGGCCGTGCGATCCCGGACCATGGTCTCCAGGTTCTGGGCGTAGTCCTCCAGCTTGCGCCGGGCCTCCCCCAGATCGTCGGCCATGGTCTCCAGGGCGGTGATCGCTTCCTCCATCTCGTCGGCTCTCCCTTCCGGGGAGGAATGGTTACCGGAATCCCTTGCGCCGCCGGAGCCGGGGGGGAGCTTTTGCCGCATCACCTCCAGGAGACGCTTGAGCTTGTCCGCCACGAGGCGCTTAAAGAGCACCTGCACCACGCCGAAGAAGGCGGCGATGCCAACGAGATACAGGGAGAGGTAGCTCAGGGTGGCCCCCTGGATCATGTTCACCGTGCGCTGAATGGGAAATCCCACACTGACCACGCCCGCAATCTCCCCCGGCTTGTAGTGAAATCCCCTTTGGGCCCCGTACTGCTCCACGATCCGGTCCGGAGCGTTTCGCGGCTCGCCGTGACAGCGCATGCAGCTCTGGGTGAACACCACGGGCCGGGAGCAGTAAAAATACTGCTTGCCCTCCCGGGTCAGCTTCTCCTGCCAGATATCCGCCTGTGGATGCCTTCGGAAATAGCGAACCATGCGCATTTCCAGCTTATTGGGATCAAAGTCCGGGTTGCGGGCGTTCACCGCCACCCTGCGATAGATGACATCTCGGCTTTCCGCGACATCCCGCATCACCTTGCGCGAGACGTAGGAGGAGGACATGGCCTCGATGATGAACTGTCGATCCCCGTTTTCAGCGTACATACGGGGGCGGAGCACATCCTGCACATAGGCCTGCACCGAGCTGGCCTGCTCCAATATGAGGCGCGCCCGCTGCTGCGCTTCCCGGTCCGTGATCTGCTGCAGGTGGAAATAGAGCACACCCACGAAGAACACCCCCATGGCGAAGGCAAGGAGGCAGATCAAAGCGAAAAACCGGGTTTGCAGCCGAAAGGGCCAAAGAAGCCGCATACCTGCTCCGTGTCCCCATTCTTTGGATCCCGCGGCACGGGAGCGAAAGGTTGCCCCACAGGATCCGGGCGAGCATATGGCCCAACGCAAGGAAGGCCCTTGCCCGCACCATGGGACAGAGGGGAGGTCATACCAGGAAATAGGCCGGAATGAAACCCGCCCTGCCATCCAAAGGCTGCGTCCTGCCAACTCGAGTTAGCAGAGGCCGAGATCCGCAAGGCAAAGCCCGGGAGTGGGTTCATCTCCCGCATCCCCAAACGAAGGCGCGTCGGCAGGTGCAGGAGCGCCTGCCCTGCTTCTCCCTTCGCGAAAGGAGGGGTGTTCACAAACAACTATTTGATTAAATTGGATTTTGTGCTTAAAAGGTGAAAATACGCCTTGTTTGGCATATGATTTGCTAGGCAAAGTCCAAAGCCCCTACGAGAACTCGAACCGACAACCCCTAATTCTAGTAAGGAGGTCAGCATGAGCCAAGAGCAGCAGGATTTCACCGAAGAGGTGAGCCACGAGGCCGAGCCCTGGGAGGAGTGGGAGTCCAAGCTGGTCAAGTATTCCCTGATCATCGGCGTTGCCGCGCTGGTCGTCTTCGGCGCGCTGGTCAACCTGTTCGTCCTGCCCTAGTTGTGGCTGTCCCGGAAAACATCGAAAGCGAGCAGTGAAGGAGGTAGATAATGGCGGAAGAGAAAAAGTGGTATACCGGGATGTTCAGCACGGAGGACTGGTGGTCCTTCTGGATCGGGCTGTTCTTCGTGCTCATCGGAATCGTCGCCGCGGCCACCGGGGTCGATCTCTCCGGCTGGGTCATCGGCTTCGAGAAATGGGTGGACATCAGCAATGTCCTGCAACCCGACCACGCAGGCATGATGTCCGGGATCAGCTCCCTGATCGTGTCCTACATCATTTTCACCATCGCCACCTGTATCGGGGCCTACTTCATGGGCATGGACATGAAGAAGTACTTCTGGGCCTGGACCATCATCTTCTGGCTGAGCGCCATCGTCTATGTCTTTTCCAGACACGCCTACATCCAGGCCACCTCCATCGAACGGGCGGACTTCGGCATCGGCTGGAGCCTGTCCATCGGCGGGGCGCACTACATCGTGGCCCTCTTCGTGGGCCTGCTCATCGGCAACCTGGCCCCCAAGAGCTTCCGTGAGTTCATGTACCACGGGGCCCGTCCGGAATGGTTCATCAAGATCGCCATTGTCTTTCTGGGCTGCAAGCTGGGCATGAAGGTCGTGGATTCCGCTGGCCACGCCCTGACCCTGCTCCTCGTGGGCGCCTGCGCCACGGTCGCTGCCTATCTCCTGTTCTGGCCCCTGGTCTACACCCTGTGCCGCAAGGGCTTCAAGCTGACCCGCGAATGGGCCGCCACCCTGGCCTCGGGGATCTCCATCTGCGGCGTGTCCGCCTCCATCGCCACCGGCGGCGCCATCCGGGCCCGTCCCATCGTCCCGGTCATGGTCTCCAGCCTGATCGTGGTCTTCGCCGTGGTCGAGCTGGTCATCCTGCCGCCGGTCCTGACCTACACCCCTTGGTTCAACGAGCCCATGGCCGCTGCCTCCAGCCTGGGCCTGACCGTGAAGACGGACGGCGCCGACGCCGCCTCCGGAGCGATCACGGACCAGCTCATGCGCACCCGGGCCCAGGAGGAGCTGGGCGTGCAGTGGGAAGAGGGCTGGATCACCTCCGCCGCGGTCATGACCAAGATCTGGATCGATATGTTCATCGGCGTGTGGGCCCTGGTCCTGGCCATGCTCTGGCTCTACTACGTGGAGAGACGCCCGGACGAGAAAGTGCAGAAAATGGAGGTCTGGTGGCGATTTCCCAAATTCGTCCTGGGCTACTTCATCGCCTGGATCGCGGTCGGCGTGCTGGGCATGACCGTGATCGGCGGCGAGGCCATGGACTGGGGAATCCACCCCTTCGAGAGCACGGGTCGGCACCTGTTCTTCATCCTGACCTTCACCAGCATCGGGCTGGTGACCAACTTCCGCAAGCTGAAGGAAGAGAACATGGGCCGGCTCGCCCTGGCCTACGGACTGGGGCTGCTCTTCATCATCATCCCCTTGGGCTGGATCATCGCCTACATCTTCCACAACGGCATGATGCCGCCCACCGTGGGCTAAGATCCTCAACCTTTCCGGCGGGGAGGCCACGGCGCCTCCCCGCCTTCATCAATAATCCCGCGAGGACAATACCCCATGAACACGGTGAACATGAGCTTTTTCCACAACGGAACGCAGTGGATCGCCCGTGACGAGGACATGGAGGTCGCGGCCCCCAGCCTCACAGACCTGGACGGCAAGCTGCGCGAGGAGGTCAGGTTCCGGTATACCCCGTCTCAGGGGGCCAGGTTCACGGTGAATCTGGACTTCGACTACTCCACTATCCCCCACTGGATGATCCAGTATCACCCCTACTACATGCACCGGCGCCTGGAGTTCGACTATTGACAACCGTCTGTCACCGGGGGATCATGATGATGATAGGGAATGTCCCCGGCCTCGGCAACCCGAAAAATCAAGGAGGTGGATCATGGCGCGCAGGACACTGGACGATCTGAACCTGAACGAGTCCAACATCCATAAGGCGGCGATCGTGCGGGACGAATACGGCAACGAATTCGTTTGCAACACGGAGCATCTCATCCCTGCCTCGCAGGTGGACGAAGACCTCCGCTCGCAGTGCGTGCGCAACATCCCCAAGGACGAGGACACCGACTAGCCTCACTTGGCGGACGCCGATATTCCCGCCCCTGCAGTGTCCTTGCTGCGGGGCTTTTTTTGCTCCCTCCCCCC